>NZ_CAUVXG010000031.1:0-17263 GCF_963555885.1 Protofrankia sp. Cr2 | reverse complement strand
GGTCGCCATCAGGTCGAAGGCGACCTTGACCGCGCCGAGACGCCCTGCGCCGAGCGCATGGTCCAACGCGTCCCGCCAACGGTCCAACGGGTAGGTCGCCGACACAACCCCGTCCAGCGGGGCAGTTGCCGCGAGCTCCAGTGCCCGAACGAAGTCCGGCCGATCCGACGCCGGGTCATCCGGCCGCTGTGCGGGCACGTCCGCGGGCACGTCCGCGGGCCGGGGTCGACCGACGCTGGAGGCGTAAGTGCCCACCAGCTCCAGTTCCCGGAACCACAGCGGGGTCAGATCGACCGAACCGGTGGGAACCCCCGACAGCACCACCCGCCCACCGGCACGGGTGACGCGCAGCGCCGTTGACAGCGACGACGCGCTACCGGCGCAGTCGATCGCAATGTCCACACCGCCGAGCAGATACGGCGGCCCGACATCCGGTTCCAGTTTGAGCGCACGGGTGCCGCGGCGCACGCCGCCGACCGCGGACGCCGGCGGAAGGATCTCATCCGCTCCGAACCGCCGCGCCAGCTCTACCTGATGGCGGTGCTTGGCCACGACCGTGACCCGGCCGGCCCTGGTGTAGGCGCGCAGCGCCAGCAAGGTCAACAACCCCACCGAACCGGCACCGATGATCAGAACCCGGTCACCGTCGGCGACCCGGGCCCGCAGCGCGGTATGTACGGCGCACGCGAGCGGCTCGACCAGGACCGCCCGCTCGTCGGGCAGGTCCGCCGGGACCGGGTACAGCTGCGAACGGTGGGCGACCAGTGCCCGGCTCCACCCGCCGCCGGTCTGCGCGCAGGAGCCGGTCTGCAGGCCGGGGGACAGGTGACCGGAGGTGACCCGATCGCAGCGGCTGGTGTGTCCGGCGGCGCAGCCGGCGCAGACCGCGACGCCGCGGGCCGCGCAGCCCAGAACCGGGTCGAGCACCACCCTGCTGCCGGCCGGCAGCTCGGTGCCGTCCGCAAGGGTCACATCCGTCTGGGTGTCGGCCACGATCTCATGCCCGGGGACGAAGGGCATGGACACCAGGGATGTGAAGTAGAACGACGACTGCCCGGTGACGGTGACCAGGTCCGAACCGCAGATCCCCGACAGCCGTGGACGGATCGTGACCCATCCCTCGCCCGGCAGAGCCGGGGCGGGCCCGTCGGTCAACCGCAGCGGCGCCGTCGTCGCGGCCGCGGCGCCGGCCAGGGCGGGTAGTCGACCCGACACCGCCCGGGTGGCCAGGTAGCGGGGCATGGAACGGTACAGCTCCAACGCGCGGCTCACCGGTCGGCTCCCAACCGTGATGTGCGGACGCGAACCGGGCCGCCCGCGGGCGAGCCGCCGACGCCAGCGTGAGCTGCGCCGGCATGAGCGTTGCGCTCACGCCGGCTGCCGACCACTGCACGTGGTTCGCCACGGGTCGAGGCCCACTCCTCGATCGGCCAGCCGGATCGGCGGGCCACCCGGTACAGCGGCAGGTCCGGATTGACCGCGACCGGGTTGCCGACGGCACGCAACATCGGCAGATCCGACTGGCTGTCGGCGTATGCCCAGGACGCCGACAGGTCGGCTCCCACCCGTTTGGCATAGTGATCCAGCCAGGCGGCCCGGGAGTCACCGACCAGCGGTGCCGAGACCAGACGGCCGGTGGCGCGCCCGTCCGTCCCGACTGCGAGCCGGGTAGCGACGACCTCGTCGAACAGTGGCGCCAGCGGACGGGTGAGGACCTCGACCGCGCCGGTCAGCAGGACGGTCCGGTGCCCGGCGTCCCGATGCTCGCGGATCCGGCGGATCGCCCCCGCCTTCACCCGGCGCAGCAGGATGTCACCGGCGACCTCGTCGACGAGACGGGCGAGCTCGTCGGGGTCTGCGCCGGCATAGCGCGTGTACACCGCCCGGATGAGATGTCCCCGGTCGCGCCGCTCGGCCCGCACATAACCGGGCAGCGCGCGGGCGAGCTGGGCGAGTTCGCGTCCGCGCGCCGCGAGGCTCTGGTCGGTCAGCCGCAGCCACAGATACGACTCGACCACGGTCGAGGACACCAGCGTCCCGTCCAGATCGAACACCGCGAGCGTGTCCGGGCCGCCGACCAGGGCGTGCGACGCCCGCCGGGCCGCGGCCGCGGGTTTGTCCGGACCGCGGAACGTCGAGGTGACACTCGGAAAGTGGATCTCCTGCAGGTAGGTGCGCCAGTCGTAGCAGGCCGGATCGAAGCCGAACCGCTCAGTGTCGCCCGGGTCGAGGCTCTGGGCCAGCGCGCGGGTCGCGTCGTCGACGTAGACCAGCTCCGCCTTGGTGTAAGAACGGTAGAGGTCCTGGTAGCGCCGCAGGAACGCCAGCCGCTCATCGAGCTGCTCCAGGTCCCGGGCGGCCTGACGGACCCGGTCCGAGCGCGGAGCGTACCCGAGCGCCTTTCCCGCGATCTCCGCGAAACGCTCGCCACGGCGCAGTTGGCTCTCGACCGTGGCAGCGCCGGCGAACCGCCAGTCGGCGGCGGCGATGGCGCCACGACCGGGCTTGGTCAACGGGTGGCGCCCGAAGTATTCGCGGACATTCTCATAAAGGTCACGAAACAACAGCGGATTGCGGAATCCCGAACATACGGTGTAATAGGCCGGGGTCGATGCCGGCGGCGTCGCCGCGGCCGCGGCGAGGATCGCATTGACGACCAGATCGACGGGGATGATGTCGATGATCCCGTCGGGGGATGCGGGGAAGTCCGGCAGCTCCCCGCGACCGTAGGCGAGGATCAGCGGCTCGGCCATCTTGAAGCCCTCGATCCAGCCCGGGAACGGGCGGGCCAACGCGCTCTCGATGATGGACGGACGCATGATGGTCAGCGGCAGACCGTCACGTTCGGCTTCCAGATAGCGCTCGGCCAGTGCCTTGGTGAACGTGTAGCAGTCCGTCCAGCCCAGCACGCGGGCCCGTTCGCCGCCCGCGTCGACGAGCCGGCGCTCCACCCACCTGCGGCGGCGGCGTTCGGCTTCCCGCGAGACCGTCTGCGCGCCGGCCCGGATGTGTTCGGCCTCGGCCTCGGCCCGGAACCGGCGCAGCTCCTGCGGTGCCCGCGAGGCGTCCTCGGCCGCGAGCCGGGCTCGCTGTGCGGCGGCCTGCTCGGCCCGCCAGTCGACGTTGTGCACGAGGCGGCCCTCAGCCACATGCCCCGATCGCAGGCCCGCCACGTACGCCGTGGAGATGTGCACCAGATGAGGTCTCGCGCCGCTGTCTTGGATGGCCCGCAGCAGCTCCTGGACGCCCCCGAGGTTGGTGGCGAAACCCGTGTCGATCGGCGGGTCGAACGACACCTCGCCGGCACAGTGGACGACGACGTCGACATCCGCCGGAATGGCCGGAATCCGTTCGAGATCGCCCTCAAGGACCGTGATCTGGTCGCGCAGCACCCGCTCGACACCATCAGCGCCGATTCGGTCACGCCATGCGGCGAAGGCCGGCTTGGCCACGAGACTCCGAAGGCGGGCTTGTCCATTCCTGCCTGCACGGGGACGGATGAGGACGACCACCCGGGTGTCGGGCAGGTCGGAAAGCAGCCGTTCCAGCAGCGCCTCGCCCACGAAACCGGTCGCTCCCGTGACGAGGACACGCTTGCCCGCGAGCCGCTCGGCCAGCCCCACGCCTCACCTCTTCCGTAATGAACACTGGTGGGCCACAGTAGGGGACGCCGGTGTTCTGGGCCGAAGCCGCCTCATGCCCACGTGGTTGCATCCAACCAGGCAACACCGATGGTCACGGACAACCTACCGTTGGACATCCCTAAGAGTGCCCGACAACAAGGGAGTGGATCAATGAGTAGGGCTGAGGTGCGTAGATCGCGAGGTACGAGGAGTGCGGACGAGGGCACGACGCATCGATCATCGGCGGTCTGCGTACGCTCCTGATCGTGTTGGAAGACCTTGACCGCGAGATCGTCCGCCTGCTGTGCCGGGACGGACGGATGAGCTACACCGACCTGGGCCGAGCCACCGGCCTTTCCGTGTCCGCGGTTCACCAGCGGGTGCGACGACTTGAGCAACGGGGTGTGATCACCTCTTATGCGGCCCTGGTCGACGCCTCCCAGATCGGGCTCCCGCTCACCGCATTCATCTCCATCAAACCGATCGACCCGAGCCAGCCCGACGACGCGCCGGACCGCCTGCGCGGCCTGGACACGATCGAGGCATGCCACAGCGTGGCCGGCGAGGAGAGCTATCTGCTCAAGGTCCGGGTCGCGGGTCCGGGCAACCTGGAGGGCCTGCTGCAGGAGATCCGCGCCGCGGCGAACGTCTCCACCCGCACGATGGTCGTCTTGTCCACCCCGTACGAGGCCCGGCCACCCGCGCTGTAGCACCCGGCCAAAGGCCACGCGATCATGACCCTTCCCGCGCGGCCGGAGGCCTCAAGAGTGGCCACCCGGCCAAAGGCCACGCGATCATGACCCTTCCCGCGCGGCCGGAGGCCTCAAGAGTGGCCACCCGGCCAAAGGCCACGCGATCATGGCCCTTCCCGCGCGGCCTACGGCCTCACAGGCCGCCGGCGACCACAACGGGTTCACAGCGGGCAGACTGGCAGCCGTGACCGACATGTCGTCGAACCCGGGAGCCGCCAGAAGACCGGGACCGGCCCAGGGATCTGGAGGGCCGAAGGGCGCGCGACGATCGTCAGATCGTGCGCCCGCAGGCCGCAGTCCCCGAAGCACTGGTGGCAGCCGCGTCCTCTATCGCGGTGGCCGTGTGCACAGCCCGACCGCGCCGTTCGCGACCGCGATGCTGGTCGACCACGACACGGTTGCCTGGATCGGCTCTGCCGCGGCTGCCGAGGCGATGAACCTCGACGAGACCGTCGAGGAGATCGTGGAGCTCGACGACGCCCTGGTCACCCCAGCGTTCGTGGACGCCCACGTGCACGTGACCGCGACGGGACTTGCCCTGAGCGGTCTCGACCTGACCTCGGCGCGATCCCTGGCGGCCGCGCTGGACCAGCTCGCCGACCACGTCAAGCAGCATCCCGCGACCACAGTGCTCGGCACCGGCTGGGACGACACGGCCTGGCCGGAAGACCGCCCGCCCAGTGCCGCCGAGCTCGACCGGGCGGCCGGGGGAGCGGCGGTCTACCTCTCCCGCATCGACGGTCACTGCGCCGTCGTGTCCGCAGCGCTGGCAGACCGCAGCGGCGCCGCCAGCAGGTCGGGATGGCTCGGCGATGGCCGCTGCCAGGGCGAAGCCCACCACGTCGCCCGCCGCGCCGCATACGAGAGCGTGTCGGCCGGGCAGCGGCGGGCCGCCCAGCGGCGCGTGCGCGCCCACGCCGCTGGGCTGGGCATCGCGGCGCTGCACGAGATGGCGGGGCCGGAGGTCTCCGACGCCGACGACCTCAGCGACCTGCTCGCGCTCGCGTCCGCCGAGGCGGGCCCCGTCATCCACGGGTACTGGGCCGGGGATGTCGAGACCGCGGTGGCGCTCGGCGTCGGGCTCGGTGGCGACCTGTTCGTCGACGGCTCGCTGGGATCACACACCGCGGCGTTGCGGGTCGCATACGCGGACGCACCCGGCGACCACGGCGTGGTTCAGCTGGATGCGGACGCGGTGTACGAGGTGGTGGTCCGGGCCAGCGAGGCGGGTCTGCAGGCCGGCTTCCACGCCATCGGCGACGCGGCCCTCGACATCGTCCTGGACGGTTGTGAACGAGCGGCCGACAAGGTCGGGTTGTCCCGGGTCCTGGCCGCACGCCACCGCGTCGAACACTGCGAGATGGCCGATGTCACCCAGATCGCCCGGATGGCCGGTCTCGGCCTGGTAGCCGGCGTGCAGCCCGCGTTCGACGCCTGTTGGGGGGGTCCGGACGGGATGTACGCACGGCGGCTGGGAGCCGACCGCGCCCGGGCGATGAACCCGTTGGCGGCGATGGCCGCCGCCGGCGTCGTCCTGGCATTGTCCTCGGATGCTCCGGTGACCCCGCTGGACCCGTGGGGTGGTGTGCGCGCCGCGGTCGCACACCACACACCGGCCTCCGCGCTCAGCGCCCGGGCGGCGTTCTCGGCCGCGACGAGAGGCGGCTGGCGAGCGGCCCGCGCGGACGGTGACGGCAGCGGGGTGCTCGCACCGGGCGCGCCGGCGACGTTCGCGGTGTGGCAGGTGGCGGGGGAGCTGGTCGTCCAAGTGCCCGACGAGCGGGTCACGGCATGGTCCACCGATCCACGGGCGGGCATAGCGGGGCTCCCTGACCTTGACGGCCCGGACCCGACATGTCTGCGCACGGTCGTGCGTGGCACGGTCGTCCACGATCTGTCGGCCCGGCCGGGGTGACCCCACCCGGATGATCCCAACCAGATGATCCCAACCAGATGATCACGAACCGATGACACGGACTGCGACGGCGAGGACTTCGAAAGGCCCCGGACCGTCCTTCGGACCGATCCCCTGCCCGCCGGATGCGGGCGGGGGATCGTTGTCTAGGGGACGACCGGGACCCTTCGGGCTGCCTTGCAGCTCCCCCTTCGCCGGCGGTGACGAACTTCCTGTCCGACCCCACCGCCGACCGGGCCTGGTACCGGGTGGCCGTGGACGCACGTGCGCCCGACGACCACCGGCCGGTCTGCCGACAGGGAAGGCGCTGACGCAGCCGCCTCACGAGTGGACGACATGGACCGTACCCGTCCTGACTCCGCTTGTGTCAACTGGGCGTTCCATCTGCGTCTATTTCCTGTTTCCCCAGGTCAGCGAGATCTTCGCTGCGAACCGCGGTTGCGCTGGTGCTGTTGGCGACCTGGGCATGTCGCGCGCTGGACATGGTTGCCCTCATCGCAGACAGAACAAATTCACAACCAATTAACTACTCAACGCGATAACCAGGCCTTCGTTGACCACTATTCGCCCACCATTCGCAACGCTTGGTTGCTGACCACGCCGGCGGCGCATGAAATGCGAAGACGCGCAGAGCAGCTGTTTGCATGCTGTGCGTAGTAGCGTCAGTGCCTGTTCCGGCCGGATCCGATCCGCCGGACGACCGATTCCCGATACCCGGGATTGCGTGTACCCGTGGTGCTGCGTGTACGGGATTCCGCCGGCCCGAATACTCGATCATCTCGCGTGACCCAGGAGCAGCCATGACCATCACGGACATCACCTGCGGTGGCGCCACCCACTCCAGCGCGACCCGTGGCGCCCGCCACAAGAAAAAGCCCGACCATACCCGGAGGACATCGATGACCTGGCTGGCACTGTTGGCCGCGATAGCCTGTGACGTTGCAGCCACCTATGCGCTCGCCGCGTCCCACGGATTCCGCAACCTGATGCCCTCGATGCTTGCCGTGGTCGGATTTCTCCTGACCACCTACCTGTTCGCGATCGCGCTCACCGGGCTGGGTCCGAGTATCTCGTATGCGGCTTTCGGTGCGCTTGGCACCGCGTCGGTCGCCGTCATCGGCATTGCCATGGGAGCGGAAACCGCAAACTGGATCAAAATCGGATCCCTCACTCTGATCATCATCGGCGTGGCGCTGTTGCCACTCGCCGACCGCCGGGATGCCGTCGGCCACCACCGAGCCGACTATGGGCAGGGCGACCGCGGGCAGGCCGACCACCGCGGGGTCGACCCCGGACAACCGACTCCCGAGCGCGCGGGCAGCGCCCGTCCAGGAACGGGGACCGGGACCGGGACCGGCTGACACGATCGCGGGTGGGCAATCCGCCGACCCGGTCGATCCCCGGCGCAGCGGTGACCGACACTGGGACTGTGACAGCCCAGGACATGCCGGCCGCGGGTCGCACCGGCGCAGGCTCACCGCTGCTGCGTACAGCCGGCGCCCGGGCCCGCCGCCTGACCCGGCCGTCGCTCGCCGTCGCGGCCGGAATCACGCTGTACCTGGCATTCCCCCCGGTGGGGCTCTGGCCGCTGGCACCGGTCGCGGTGGCCGCCTTCACCCTGCTGGTACGCGGAGTGCCGCTGGCGCGCTCGGCCGGTCTGGGCATGCTGTTCGGCTTTGCGTTCATGCTGTCGATGCTGCGTTTCGTCATATTCGTCGGGGTTGATGGCTGGGTCGTGCTCTCGGTCGCTGAAGCCGCCCTGCTCGCGTTGGTGGCGCCCGCGACGACGCTGGTCACTCGGGT
Organism: Protofrankia sp. Cr2; assembly: GCF_963555885.1. NCBI lineage: Bacteria > Bacillati > Actinomycetota > Actinomycetes > Frankiales > Frankiaceae > Protofrankia > Protofrankia sp. Cr2. Next base: position 9,170 of record NZ_CAUVXG010000031.1, on the reverse strand, counting down.
GCGTGGCTGGCCGTTGTGGGTCGCCGCGGTGTGGGTCGGTCAGGAGGCGCTGCGTGGACGCGCACCGTTCGGCGGGTTCCCGTGGGGAAAGCTGGCCTTCAGCCAGGGCGACACACCACTGACGCCCCTGGCGGCACTCGGCGGCTCCCCGCTGGTGACCGCCGCCGTCGCCGGCTGCGGCGCACTGCTCGCCGCCGCCGTTGTCGCCATGGGCCCGCTCGGCACGTCCATCGTGGCTGCCGGGCGCGTCCAGGGACGACGACGGGCCACGATCGCGGCCTGGCCGCTGGTGCTCCGGGGACTGCGGCCCCCGGGCACGCGATCTGACGCGCGATCTGACGATCGTCGCGCCGCACCCTTCGGCTTTCTGGGCGCCGCCGTAGCCGTGGCCCTGGTCGGGCTCGCCGTACCGCTGCCCAGCGCCGCGCAGGCCGGCACGGCACAGGTCGCAGCCATCCAGGGCAACGTGCCGCGCGCTGGTGGCCTGGACGCACTCGGACGCATGTTTCAGGTCACCGCCAACCACGTGGCAGCGACCGAACGCCTCGGGGCGGATGTCACGGCCGGGCGCACCCCGCATCCGGACCTCGTCCTGTGGCCGGAGAACGCCTCCGACGTCGACCCGTTCGCGGACCCCCGCGCCGCCGCCATGCTCGACCGGGCGGCGCGGGCGGTGGGCGCCCCCATCCTCATCGGCGCGGTCCTCGACGGGCCGGGTAAGGGGAAGGTGCGCAACGCGGGTCTGGGCTGGAACGCCGACGGCTGGACCGGCCAGATATACGTCAAACAGCATCCGGTGCCGTTCGCGGAGTATCTGCCGGGCCGGGCCGTCCTGGAAAAGCTCGTCAAGCGGTTCGCCACCGAGATGCCCAACGACTTCGTGCACGGTAACGGCGTCGGAACGGTCACCATCGGCGGAGTCACGATCGGCGACGTCATCTGCTTCGAAGTGGCCTATGACGGTCTTGTCCGCGATGCCGTCGACGCGGGAGCGCGACTACTGGTCGTACAGACCAACAACGCCTCGTTCGGACGCAAAGGCGAAAGCGAGCAGCAGTTGGCAATGACACGACTACGAGCGGTGGAACACGGGCGGGCCGCTGTCCAGGTGTCCACCAGCGGTCAGAGCGCGATCATCGGACCTGACGGCCGGATCGTCGCAGAGTCCGGCCTGTACGAGACCGCTGTCCTGACCGCCTCGCTCCCGCTGCGCACGAGCCGAACGCTCGCCGACCGCGTCGGCGTCGGCCCGGAGATGCTTCTGGTGATTCTTGGGCTACTCGCTGTAGCGTTCGGCCTGCGGGCGGGGCAGCCTTCCCGTGGGCGGAGGGGCCCAGACGCCGATACCGCCACCGATTCGGCCGACGACACCGCCGACGACACCGCTGGCGACACCGAAAGGAGACGCGTGGACGACGAGCGCGTTCTCGTGTGTGTTCCGACCTATAACGAGCGGGAGAGCCTTCACAACACGGTCATGCGGCTACGCGCGGCCAACCCGGACGTGGATCTCCTGATCATCGACGACGCGAGCCCCGACGGCACCGGGAAGATCGCCGATGGGATCGCAGCGGCCGATCCGCGCGTGCACGTGCTCCACCGCGACGCCAAGAACGGCCTCGGCGCAGCCTATGTGGCCGGTTTCGACTGGGGACTGCGCCACGGCTACGACATCCTGGTCGAAATGGACGCTGACGGCTCCCACCAGCCCGAGGAACTCCCGCGCCTGCTCGCCGCCCTGCGAGACGCCGATCTGGTGATCGGTTCCCGGTGGATCGCCGGGGGCGAGGTACGCAACTGGCCGCGCTCACGCCTGCTGCTCTCACGCGGAGCCAACGCCTACGTGCGGGCCGCCCTCGGCATGCCGCTGGCGGACGCCACCGCCGGCTTCCGGGCGTACCGGGCACGGGTCCTTCAAAGCCGCGACCTGGGGCAGGTGGCATCACAGGGGTATTGTTTCCAGGTAGACCTCACCTGGCAGGCGTGGCGATCGGGGTTCCGGATCCTGGAGGTACCGATCACTTTTGTCGAACGCGAACACGGACGATCGAAGATGAGCCGCGCGATCGTGGCGGAAGCCCTGTGGCGGGTCACCTGGTGGGCTCTGACGACCCGTCACGGCCGGCTGGCCGCGCCCGGCGAGCGCCACCGCCGGGCCGAGGATGCCGCGAAGGGCACCGCGTACGTTCCCACCGCCCGCGGGGACGCCGCGGGCCACTCCGACCGCTCGACGACCGGCGTGTCTCGGTGAGCCGTGCCCTCGTGAACACGGCCCTCGTGCGCTGCGTGCGTGGGAACACGGTGCGTGCGAACAGGGTGCGTGGGAACACGGTGAACATGCGTGTGGCCGACCGGAGGAACCGGTCGGCCACATCAGCTGTCGACCGCTGCCACCGCGACGGGCGCGTCAGGCGGAGCGGCGGTCCTGACCGGTGCCCCGCAGAACTGCAAGTCGCTCGGCCAGAACCTCTTCGAGGTCGTCGGTGGTACGCCGCTCCATGAGCATGTCCCAATGGGTGCGCGGGGGCTTGCTCTTCTTCGGCTCCGGGACCTCGCCGTTGACGATGACCGACCCAGCACCACAGACACGGCACTCCCAGACCGCCGGGACCTCGGCCTCGGCAGCGAAGGGCATGGTGAACTGGTGGCCGTTCGGGCAGTCGTAGGACGCGGTCTGGCGTGGCGCGAGTTCGGTGCTGCGATCCGTCTCGTAGGACACCGCACCTAGCCGGCTGCCTCGCAGGATGCGCTCGCCCATAAAAAACCCTCCCGAGCGTCGGTACCAGTGAGGAACTCAGAATCACCAACGCACAGACCCTGTTGGACGTTCCCACGAGGACAAGGCCGGTAACGAGATCGTGCTCACACTGCGTAGAAGAACGATCGCCGTGATGCCGATTCCCGCCACGCACAGTCTGCGTGTGGCGCTGCTCGGCGTCACACGATGCGCTATCGGTGTCGGCTTGCTGACACATCCCGCCGGATTCGCACGGATCGCCGGGATAGACCGGGTAACCGCCGAACGGACGACATGGATAACACAAGTGGCGGCCGTCCGTGATCTGGCTCTCGGCGCCGGGTTGCTCACAGCGTTCACCCGAGGAGAACCCGAACAGATTCAGACCTGGTTGTGGGCGGGAATGCTCGTCGACGCGGCTGATGCGGCCCTGCTGGTCGTCGCCGGGGCACGCCGTGAGGTCGCTCCGCTGCCCGCGGCGGTCGTGGTGGCGGCAGCCGCGTGTGGCCTTGCCGGCGCAGGTCCGGTTGCCGTGTCGAGATCCCGGAACAAAGCTGAAACATCAGACGTCACATAGTCACGTAACCGATGCCGTTGCGCGCCGAAGGCCTCGACGCGCCGGTCGGCAAAGCCTGACACCGATGACAGGGAGAGCACCGTGACAGCGGAGCAGGTCGTGAAGACTGATGAGGAGTGGCGCCGGGAGCTTGCGCCGGAGCGGTACGCCGTGCTGCGTGATGCCGCGACCGAGCCGCCCTTCACCGGCGCATACACCTACAGCAAGGAAACCGGAACCTACCGTTGCGGCGCCTGCGGCAACGCCTTGTTCGACTCGTCCACGAAGTACGAGTCCGGCTCGGGTTGGCCGAGTTTCTTCCAGCCGGCCGTGGCCGAGGCGGTGGAGCTGGTGGAGGACAGGTCACACGGCATGATCCGAACCGAGGTACGGTGCCGACGTTGTGGATCACATCTCGGACATGTGTTCGACGACGGTCCGGAACCGACCGGCCAGCGTTACTGCATGAACTCCCTCGCGCTTGATCTCGACGCGTCGACCTGAGATCTGAAACCTGAGACCTGATGGGTCACAGCGGCGCATGCTCGGCTCCGCTGCGACCCCGGGGCTCCGGTTCGGCCCTCCCCCGTCGCACCCACGAAGCGCCGATAATCGACATTATGTCAAGTAGAGTGCAGGGAGCTCCCCGCGATACCTCAGAAATGCCCATCGGCTGATCCCGGCGACGAGGCTTCTGGACACCGCCGGAGAATCGGGTCAATGGTCCTGCGCCCGACAGGCGCCATCCAAACGCGTGGAAACAGCTTTAAGCTCATGTTTAAGGCGCCGCGGGATGTGTGAGAAAAATCGCTTCCTGCGGGCAGGCGTTCACCCTGTGACTCGCGACACCCGACGCGCTGGTTTATCGGAGGCCCCAAAATTGATATAGCGAGATGGGACGCCCGATCCGGACACGTCCCATCTCCGGACCGCGGGAACGAGGAGTCCTCGTCCTCGATACCGGGGAGATCCCATTTACTGAACACTGAACGTTGACAACGGCGGTGAACGTGACATCGGTGATCGACTGGTTGGACGCACGCGCTCACGAACAACCGCACCAGGTATACCTCAGAGAGGCTCATGGTAACCGCTCTATTACATATGGCGAGATGTTGTCTCTGGTCCGCTGTTGGTGGGCCGATCTGGACGCGGGTGGCCCACCGGCCGGGCGTCGGATCGCGATCGGCGTGTCCGACCCGCTCGACTTCGCGGTCGTCTTCCTGGCGACGATCGCCAGCGGGCGCCATGCTGTACCGCTGGATCCGGACTCGCCACCCGCAGAACTGGAGCGTGCCCTTCGACGCGCACGACCCGACCTGGTGGTGACCGATCGGTCACTACCGATTCCGGCCGGGGTAGGGCAGCTCAACCCGCGCCTGGCGGGTAACCGGTCCGATGACGTCGACGGACAGCCATCCACCGGTGTCGGTCAAGGCCAGGAGATGCGGGGCGGAGTCCTGCTGGCGGGTTCAGGAACGGCCGGACCGTCCACGCAGGTCTTTCTCGACATCGACCAGCTCGCGCACGTCGCCACGACCATCGCCCGCCACCACCAACTGGGCCGCACCGACATCGGCTACAACCCACTGCCGCTGGTACACGTCAACACGCAGGTGGTGGGGCTGCTTGCCACCATGTGCAGCGGCGCCACCCTCGTTCTCGACCGCCGGTTCCGCCGTCGCGGCTTTTGGGCGATGATCGACAGACAGCGGGTGACCTGGATCAACGCCGTTCCGGCGATTCTGGCGCTACTGGCCATAGATCCCCAGGTGGCCCGGGCACATGACTGCCGCGTCCGGTTCGTGCGGTCCGCCGCGGCTCCCCTGCCCGTCGAGGTGTTACGGACGTTCGAGGCCGCAACCGGTATTCCCGTACTGGAGGCGTATGGAATGACCGAGGCCGGAAGCATGATCACGGCTAATCCGCCGCATGGGACCCGCAAGCCGGGGTCGGTGGGCGTGCCGGTCGACAGCGAGGTCCGCGTCGTCGATGACAACGGCACGGTGTGCCCGCCCGACATGATCGGAAAAGTGCAGGTCCGCGGGCCCGGGGTGATCCGCGCCTATACAGGTCCGACCGGCCGCGACGGATTCACCCACGACGGCTGGCTCGACACCGGCGACATCGGTTCCCTCGACTCGGACGGCTACCTTTTCCTGTCCGGCCGCACCGACGACGTGATCAACCGTGGTGGTGAGAAGGTATACCCCCGGGAGGTCGAGGCGATCCTGCTGGCCGACCCACGGGTGCGTCATGCCGCGGTCGTGAGCCGACCGGACGCCGTTCTCGGCGAGGTGCCCGTCGCGCTCGTCGTACCGGTGGACATCCCGGACGCCACGTTGCGCTACGACCTGGCGGAACGCTGCGAGGAAGGCCTCGCCAAATTCAAACGGCCGACCAGCATCGAAATCGTCTCGGACCTTCCGGCCAGACCCACCGACCTGAACCGACGGGAGCGCCGGGCCGAGCCGACCACGGGTCACTCCCACGCGGCCGCCTGACGATCCGCGCCTCCCATCCGGGTCCTGTCCGCATCCCGAGCACACCGACACGCCGATCGCGCCGACACCGAATACCGATCATCGCTGTTTCGTCGCCACCGCCGACCCCTCGGCTTGCTACGGTGCAGTCCGGTCGGCCGTACAGACTGGCCGTCGTCCATACCGACCCGGACGGCGTCCGCGTGGGTACGGGCAACCGCGTGGGCATGGGAAACTTTGGGAATCACCGACAGGTAACAGGCAAAGAGGGTGCTGTGGACGACGAGACACTCGCGGGGTTCCTCGCCGACCTGGCTTCACCCGCGCCGGCGCCGGGCGGCGGAGCAGCCGCTGCCCTCCAGGCCGCACTGGGCGCGGCGCTGGTGAGCATGGTCTGCAATCTGACGATCGGCAAGCCCCGTTACGCCGCGCACGAGACGACGATGCTCGCGGCTCGGACCGAAGCAGACAAGGCCCGGGTCGCGGCGCTGGCGCTCGCCGACGCCGACGCCCGGGCGTTCACAGCCGTCAGCGACGCCTACAAGCTGCCGAAAGACACCGACGGCGAGCGGGCCGAACGCAGTCGGGCGATCCAGGCCGCGCTGGTCGGAGCGGCCGAGGTACCGCTGCGGACGGCGGCGGTGGCGGCGAACGTGGTGGGGCTGTGCGCGGCGATCGTCGACGGCGCGAACGTCAACGTCCTCAGCGACGTGGGGGTGGCGGCCGCGAGTGCACGCGCCGCGTTGGACAGCGCCGCGATCAATGTGCGGGTGAACACCGCGGCGATGACGGACGCGGTCAACCGGGATCGTGCCGCCGCCGTCCTCGCAGACCATCTGACGGCTGTGTCTGGAGCGGACGCAATCGTGCGTATCGTCGGGGAGCGAATCGGATCATGAAATTGCTGGATGGGCGGTCCATGGCCGCCGAAGTCGGCCGGGGCGTGATCGAGAACACCGAACGGCTGCGCCAGAACGGGGTCGTGCCGACGTTGGCGGTGGTATTGCCGACAACCGACGCGGCCGCCCGGTCCTACGTGAAGGTCATCGAGCGCGGCGCCGCCAAGGTGGGTGTGCGCTGCGTGGTCCACGAACTGTCCGGTGACTCCGCGGAGCTCCTGGCCACGGTCGACCGGCTCGCAGCCGACGACGAGGTGCACGGTCTGATCGTGCAGACTCCCCTGCCGTCCGGGCTGTCCGCCAGTGAGATCGGAACCCGCATCCCACCGCACAAGGACGTGGACGGGATGAACCCGCTGAGCCTGGGCCGCCTGGCCCTCGGCCTGCCGGGCTTCGCCCCGGCCACCGCCGCCGCGGTCCTGGAGATCCTGCACCGAGGCGAGATCAAGCTGGAGGGCACTCGGGTGGTGGTGATCGGGCGCAGCCCGGTGGTCGGCAAGCCCGCGGCCCTGCTGTTGCTGGCCGAGGATGCAACCGTGACGGTCTGCCACTCCCGCACGACCGACCTGGCCTCGATCACGCATGAGGCGGACGTCGTGGTCGCCGCCGTAGGCAGACCTAAAATGATCGGCAAGGGGTTCATCCGACCTGGCGCCACCGTGATCGACGTCGGCACGAACGTCACAGAATCGGGCCTGGTCGGCGATGTGGATGCCGATGCGGTGGCAGCTGTGGTGGGAGCTCTCACCCCCGTCCCGGGCGGGGTCGGCCCGGTGACGACGATGTTGCTGCTGGCGAACACCACGAGCGCGGCCAGCCGGTAGTTCGACACCGTCACACCCGCCACCCGCCACGCACATCCGTGGCGCACCTCGGCACCGTACCGCCGTACCGCCGTACCGCCCCTACCGCGTTCAGGCGGTACGGGCGGCGGGTACCCGCGCCGCGAGCCGGACGCGGTTACGTCCGTCGGCCTTGGCCCGGTAGAGCGCCGCGTCAGCGGTCTCCAGCAGGATGGGTAGGTCCACCTCCGTGCCGCTGGCCGTGGCCACACCGACCGAGACGGTCACCGACACGATGACCGCGCCCGCGGACCGGCCATCGACGCGGCAGCGCATTCCAGCCACCTGGCGTCGGATCCGTTCCGCGGCATGGGCGGCGTTGTCCAGGTCGACCTCGCAGAGTAGGACGACGAACTCCTCACCGCCGAACCGGCCGACCAGATCCCGAGGCCGAGTGGCCGCCCGCAGGGCGTCGGCGACCGCAGCGAGAACGACGTCGCCGGTCAGATGGCCGAACTGATCATTGACCCTTTTGAAGTGGTCGATGTCTACGATGAGTACGGACATCGGCCGGCCCGCCCGCCGGACCCGGGTCGCCTCACGTTCGGCTACCTCACGCCAGTACGCCGGGCTGGCCAGCCTGGTCTTGGCGTCGGTACGCGCGGCCGCAAGCAGTTCCGCGTGGAGCAGACCGCGCTGGAGCAGGAGCGCCGGCGGGGTTGCCGCGAGCATGAGCAGCGGATGCGCGGTCCACAGCACGGCGATGACGATCGCGGAACACATCTCGGTGGCGTCGACCGTGAGCATCTCGCGGCCACCGCCCCCGAACGGACGACGCACCGGAACGGGATGCCGGCGCCGCAGTGCGCCATGCAGAAGAATTCTGTTGATCACTGTATAGGTGGCGACGGCGAGAAACAACGCGCCGATGCGCCCGGCGGAACCGACCAGCGTGTCAATTCGGTATGGTCCCTGCGTTGGCGCAAGTGCGAGGTGCACGATGGATGCACAGAAACCGGACACGCCTAGCGCCGCCGCGTTGAAAAGCTGTTTGTACCGTGGCTGCGGGCCGAGCCCGGCCCGGAAGAGGCAGTAGAGCGGAAGGTGCAAGACGGCCGCGTACACCGGTGGGAGTAGGAGCACGACGGGCAGCGTCCAGGTCGACAACAGATCCCGGTACGGCTGATCTTCCCGGTGGCCCGGCGCACCGAGATGCCGCGATGTCTCGATGGCCAGCCGGCCGAGGAGGACGAAGGCCCCGAACGTGAGCAGATCCGCGAATCGGAGGGGGAACTCGACGAGGCCCACCAGCGCGACCGCCAGACACAGAAGATCGATGCCGATGACGTAACGGACCAGCAGCGGGGGAAGAGATCGGATCTCGAAGTCCGCCGTATGGCCGGCCAGCCATTCCCGCACACTTCGGAACACTCGACTCCCGGCCCATCCGGAATGGGAGGGCGAGCGGCATTCAGGCCGATCGATGGATTCCGATCCGACGTCCGATTCAACCGATTCAACCGATTCAACTGCTGTGACTGCTGTGACTGTCATGGACGGGCCACTGCCCGGGACCCGCTGAACCCGACCGGTCGCTGTCGTACCAGGATGCCGCTGAACAACGACGCCAGGCGGGATGCGGGGGGACGCGAGCCGGACAGACGTCGTTCATCGGCATCTTAGTGGTCGGCGCCGGCAGACCCTAGACGAACT
>NZ_CAUVXG010000030.1:30499-62825 GCF_963555885.1 Protofrankia sp. Cr2 | reverse complement strand
GGCTTGCCGGGTTCCTCGCCAGCTCGCCGCTGACTGGTGCCGTGACGGCTTACCTGGCCGCCCCGTTTCTGATCCTGCTGAGCCTGTTCGGCGTTCTTGTGATCACGAAAACGCCAATCCGCGCGGTCCCGGACCGACTGCGGGACCTGAGCGACAAGCTTCTGGTTGGCATCCTCGCCGCTGATGACTGGGATGGCGCCGAACAGGATGCCGACCGGAACGCACCGGACGACAGCCGGGGCGGGGATCAGGCTGGGTCGGTCGAGGCACGGCAACTCGTTGACGATCTGCTGGGGATCGCCTCGGCCGACGTCTTCGACATCGATGCGCCGGTGGCTGACGCGCCGGTGGCTGCTGCGCCGGTGGCTGCTGCGCCGGTGGCTGCTGCGCCGGTGGCTGACGCGCCGAGAGCCCGGCGCAGAATGCCGAAGGTGCCCGACCCGGCCCCGGTGATGCACTTCGTGGCGCCCAGTGCGGGTGGCGGTGTGGACAGCACCTATGTGCTGCCGTCGCCGACCCTGCTGCAACGGGGAACGCCGCCGAAAGTGCGGTCGGCCGCGACGGACACGGTGATTGCTTCACTGACTGATGTGTTCTCCCAGTTCCGAGTCGATGCCCGGGTGACGGGCTTCACCCGGGGGCCGACGGTGACCCGCTACGAGGTCGAGCTCGGTTCGGCCGTGAAGGTGGAGCGGATCACCCAACTGGCCAAGAACATCGCGTATGCCGTCAAGAGCGCCGATGTCAGGATCATCAGCCCTATCCCGGGCAAGAGCGCGGTCGGTGTCGAGATCCCCAACACCGACCGGGAGCTGGTCTCCCTCGGTGACGTCCTGCGCAGCACCGAGGCGACCGGTAACCCACACCCGCTGATGGTGGGGCTCGGCAAGGACATCGAGGGGGGGTATGTCGTCGCGAACCTGGCGAAGATGCCCCACATCCTCATCGCGGGTGCTACCGGCGCAGGTAAGTCGACCTGTATCAACACGCTGATCACAAGTGTGTTGGCGCGGGCCAGCCCCGACCAGGTGCGGTTGGTGCTGGTCGACCCGAAACGGGTTGAACTGACCAACTACGAGGGGATCCCGCATCTGATCACGCCGATCATCACGAATCCGAAGAAGGCCGCGGACGCGCTGGCGTGGGTCGTCAAGGAGATGGAGAACCGGTACGAGGATCTTGCCGCCTGCGGGGTTCGCCACGTCGACGACTTCAACCGCAAGGTCAGAGCGGGAGAGATCGTGGCGCCGCCGGGATCGGAGCGGGTGTACGTGCCGTATCCGTACATCCTGACGATCGTCGATGAGCTCGCCGATCTGATGATGGTGGCGCCCAGGGACGTGGAGGACGCGATCTGCCGGATCACGGCCATGGCACGAGCGGTCGGCATCCATCTTGTGTTGGCGACGCAGCGCCCGTCGGTGGACGTGGTGACCGGTTTGATCAAAGCGAACGTGCCGTCGCGGTTGGCGTTCGCGACCTCGTCCCTGGCGGACAGCCGGGTCATCCTCGACCAGGCTGGTGCCGAGAAACTGGTCGGGCTGGGTGACGCACTCTTCCTGCCGATGGGTGCGGGCAAGCCGGCTCGTATCCAGGGCGCCTTTGTTTCCGAGGAGGAGATAGCGGCGATCGTCGCCCATACCAAGGAACAGGCGACTCCGGCGTTCCGCGAGGACGTGTTCGCCGGTGCCGGTGAGCCCAGGAAGGACGTCGACGAGGACATCGGCGACGATCTTGCGCTGTTCCTTCAGGCGGTGGAGCTGGTGGTGTCCACCCAGTTCGGGTCGACGTCGATGCTCCAGCGCAAACTGCGGGTGGGTTTCGCAAAGGCCGGCCGGTTGATGGACCTCATGGAAAGCCGTGGAATCGTCGGGCCCAGCGAGGGCTCGAAGGCCCGGGACGTGCTGGTCATGCCCGACGAACTCGAGGGTCTCCTGACAACCCTGCGTAATGGATAGCAAGCGTCCTGGTGGTCCTGAGGATCGGCTTTCGGTTGGTGGCCGGCGACCGTAGACTCGGTTCCACTGCCGATCTGACCGGTGCGGAGGTTGGCCATGCGGTCCGATGCTGGCGTGGGTGCGGCGCTTGCCGCGGCCCGTGGCACGCGGGGCATGTCCATTGCCGAACTCAGTGAGCGGACCCGTATCCGCGCGACGTTGATCACGCAGATGGAGAACGAAGACTTCACCGGTTGCGGCGGCGTGGTGTACGCACGTGGTCACATTCGGAGTATCGCTCGGATGTTGGAGATCGATCCGGAACCCTTGATCGCCGACTACGACCGGGTGCACGGCCGGGTGCCGGAGGCGCCTGTGCTCCTGCCCCGGGAGTTCGACCCGCTCATCGCCGGCGGCAGGCCGCGGCGCCAGGGTTTCACCCGGATGCCGGCGGTGGCCATCTCGCTGGCATCAGTCTGCGTGCTGGTCGGTCTCGCCGTCCTGCTGGCTCCGGGCGGGTCTGGCGGGTCTGGCGGCGTCGCGTCAGGCACAACGGCCGCCGCCACTGCCCCGCCGTTGCAGGGCGGGGCCGCGCCGGCCCAGCCGGCCACCACCGCCCTGCCGACGACACCGCCGCCGGTCGGGGTGAACGTCCTCGTGGCGGTTCGTGGTGATCCGAGCTGGCTGGAGGTCCGCGACGAGAGCGCCCGGGTTCTGCTACAGCAGATCCTGCAGCCCGGTGACAGCCGCACAGTCACGGCGACCCGTTCCATGGAGATCAAAATAGGGAACGCGGGGGCGGTTGATATGTCCTGTAATGGGCGGAATCTGGGGTCGAGCGGGAACGCCGGCCAGGTCGTCACTGTCCGCGTTGGTCTCGGCACCTCGGGAGACTGCACCGTTGGTGGCGCGGTGCCCCGGTAACCTGACGTCGTGCCTGATCGCCCCGTTCGCCGCGTCGCCCTGATCACATTGGGATGTTCCCGTAACGATGTGGACTCCGAGGAGCTTGCGGCGCGGCTCGGTGTCGACGGTTGGACGGTGGTCGACGATCCGGCCGGCGCCGACGCGGTGGTTGTCAACACCTGCGGTTTCATCGAGGTCGCCAAGAAGGACTCGATCGACACCGTGCTCGCCGCCGCCGACCTGCGTGACGGTGACGGCGGCCCGCGGGCGGTAGTCGCCGTGGGGTGCCTGGCTGAGCGGTACGGCCGGGAACTGGCGGACAGCCTGCCGGAGGCGGACGCGGTGCTGGGCTTTGATGCCTACCCGGCGCTGGGGCGACATCTGGATGCCGTGCTGCGCGGTGAGACGCCACGCGCACATACCCCGCGTGACCGCCGAACCCTGCTTCCGATCACTCCCGTGGACCGGCAGCGGGTCGACCGCCCGACCCCGGAAGTCCTGCGGAAACGCCTGGTCGGCGGTCCGGTCGCGCCATTGAAGATCTCCAGTGGATGTGACCGGCGCTGTGCGTTCTGTTCGATTCCGACGTTCCGTGGCTCGCATGTCTCCCGTCCACCGCAGGAGGTCATGGCCGAGGCAGAGTGGCTGGCCGGTCAGGGTGTGCGGGAACTGGTCCTGGTCAGTGAGAACTCGACCTCCTACGGCAAGGACCTGGGGGACCTGCGGGCGCTGGAGAAGCTCCTTCCCCAGCTGGCCGCGATCACAGGCGTCGTGCGGGTCCGGGCCGTGTATCTTCAGCCGGCGGAGGTGCGGCCGTCCTTGCTGGAGACGCTTCTGACGACACCCGGGGTCGCTCCCTATCTCGATCTGTCGTTCCAGCACGCGAGCCCCTCGGTACTGCGGCGGATGCGCCGCTTCGGCGGCGCCGATGCCTTCGGTGACCTGCTCGCTCGGGCGCGCGCCTTCGCCCCGGAGCTCGGGGCGCGTTCGAACGTGATCCTCGGTTTTCCGGGCGAGACCCGGGCCGACGTCGCGATTCTCGAGCGTTTCCTCGCCGACGCCAGCCTTGATGCCGTCGGGGTCTTCGGCTATTCCGATGAGGACGGCACGGAGGCGGCCGGCCTGCCCGACAAGGTCGCCCCGGCAACCGTGCGGCGGCGTCAGCAACGCGTCACCGACCTGGTGGAGCAGCTGACCGCCGAGCGGGCGCAGCGGCGGATCTCCTCGGTCGTCGAGGTTGTCGTGGAAGAGGTCGTCGGCGGATTGGCGCATGGGCGGGCGGCCCATCAGCAGCCCGAAGTCGACGGAGAGTGCACCGTTTCGCTGCCGGCCGCGTCGGTCGCGGACGTCCGGGTGGGGGATCTGGTGAGCGCCACGGTGGTTGCGACCGAGGGCGTTGATCTGATCGCCGAGTTCGTCGATGTCGTTGATTCCGTGTCGAGGTGAGCGCACCCGAGTCGGGTGTCGCCGTCAGTCGGATGAACCTGGCCAACGCACTCACCGTCCTGCGGCTCGCGCTCGTGCCGGTGTTCGTGGCGTTGATGTTCGCAGGCGGTGGTCACGCCACAGGCTGGCGGGTGGCCGCCTTCGTCGCGTACGCGGTTGCTGCGGTGACCGACCAGGTCGACGGGTATGTTGCCCGCAGCCGGAGCCTTGTCACCGATTTCGGGATCATCCTTGACCCGATCGCGGACAAGGCACTCACCGGCGCCGCGCTGGTGTCTCTCTCGCTCCTGGGTGATCTGCCGTGGCCGGTGACCGTCGTCGTCGCGGTCCGGGAGATCGGTGTGACGCTGCTGCGGTTGTGGGTGATTCGGCGCGGGGTCATGGCGGCCAGTCGCGGTGGCAAGCTCAAAACCCTGTTGCTCAACTGTGCGATCGGTCTCTATGTTCTACCGCTGGACGGGATGGGCGCGTCAGCCAGGGCGGTCATTCTGGCCGTCGGTGTACTGGTCGCGGTCGTCACGGGTCTGGACTATGTGGGGCGGGCACTGGCCTTGCGGCGGCAGGCGACGCAGGTTACCGAAGGAGCGCTGGAGGACAGCGATGCGAGCTGAACTGCTGGCTGTGGGAGACGAACTGCTTTTCGGGGACATCGTCAACGGCAACGCCGCATGGCTCGGGCGGCAGCTCGCAGACGTGGGTGTGGTGCTGAAGACGTCCACGGTGGTGGGTGACGACGTCGAAATGATCGCGGCAAGGGTCACTGAGGGCCTTGGCCGTGCGGACGCAGTCATCATGACCGGAGGACTGGGGCCGACCCAGGACGATCTGACCCGCGAGGGGATCGCCCGCGCGGCCGGGGTGGACCTGCGCCGGGACACCTTCCTGGAGGCGATGCTGCGCCGGCGCTTTCGTGCGCTCGGGCGGGAGGGTCCGGCCGCCGCCGGCAGCCAGGCGCCGGAGATGAACTACCGGCAGGCGGACATACCCGAGGGTGGTGATCCGTTACCCAACGAGGTCGGTACGGCACCCGGCATCCGGCTGGAGATGGCGGGCGGGGTGATATATGCGATGCCCGGGGTGCCGCACGAGATGTACCCGATGTTCACCGCGTCGGTCCTGCCGGATCTGCTCCGCCGGGCGGGCGAGCCCGCGGTCGTGGTGCACCGGGTACTGCGGACCGCCGGGGTCTGGGAGTCGGTGGTCGCCCATGCCCTCGCCGAGGAGATCGACCGGCTCACCCCGATCGGCAACCCGACGATCGCTTTTCTCGCCAGCGGAGGTCAGACCCGGGTCCGGATCAGCGCCCGAGCTGGTGACCGGGCGCAGGCCTACACGCTCATCGCGCCGGTCGAGGCGGCGGCGCGGGCAGCCCTGGGCAGTGCGCTCTACGGCGTCGACGACGACACGTTGGAGGGAACAGTCCTGGGCCTGCTCGCAGCCCGGGGCGAGACCCTCGCGGTCGCCGAGTCGTTGACGGGCGGTCTACTCGCGGGGCGGCTCACCGACGTCCCGGGCGCGAGCGCGGTGTTCCAGGGAGGTGTGGTCACCTATGCGACCGACGCCAAGACGTCGGTGCTGGGCGTCGACGCGGGGCTTCTGGCCACCAGCGGCGCGGTGTCGACCGAGGCGGCCGCGGCGATGGCCACCGGCGTCCGGGACCTGCTCGGGGCGACCCACGGGCTCGCTGTGACCGGCGTGGCCGGTCCCGGCGAGCTGGAGGGCCAGCCGGTCGGGACGTTGCACATCGGTATCGCGGGGCCGTTCGGCGTGGCGACCAGGTCTGCCCGCCTGCCCGGCGACCGGCCGCAGAACCGTACCTACGCCGTCGTCCAGGCATTGGACGCTCTTCGGCGTACCCTGGCAGTTCACACGTGCCAGCCGGGATGAATCGCGGACGCGGGTTGCTTACATAGTTACATTCACATCAACGGCCGGCCATCCCGGTGGACGGCAGGTATACGGTAAGGCCCAGCCCGAGGACGAAGGAGGAGGCACGATGGTCCTGCTCCGACGCATGCTCGGCGAGGCATTGCGCCGCCGCCGTCAAGATCAACGTCGAACCCTCCGTGAGGTGTCCTCCGCCGCGAGGGTATCGCTCGGATACCTCTCCGAGATCGAGCGTGGGCAGAAGGAGGCGAGTTCGGAGTTGCTCGCCGCGATCTGTGCGGCGCTCGGTGTCCGGCTGGCCGACCTGCTCCGTGAGGTGAGCGACGATCTGGAGCTCGCCGAGTTCGCCGCTGGCGGGTCTGCGCGGGTCGGTGGCCCGATGGCGGGAATGCCGCCGATGGCGGCCATGCAGGCACGCGGGGGCGGCACAGCCACCGCTGTGGTGGAGCGCGCAGCTTAGCTTCGCGGCGCAGCGCCGGCGTGGGACGATCGGTGCATGGCGAACGTCGTCCGCAAGTTCTACCGTTACCTGTCTGCATCGGCGAACCGGAAGCTGGACGAAAAGGCCGATCCGCGGGTCCAGATCGATCAGGCGATCACCGAGGCCCAGCGTCAGCATCAGGCGCTCGTCGGACAGGCCGCCGCGGTGGTGGGTAACCAGCGGCAGCTGGAGATGCGGATGGCACGTCAGATCGACGAGGTGGAAAGTCTGGCCGACTCCGCGCGTCAGGCCGTCATCCTCGCCGATGCGGCCAACGCGAACGGCGATGCGACCGGCGGCGAACGGTACGAGCAGACCGCACGGGCTTTCGCCGGCCAGCTTGTGGCTGTGGAGAGTTCTCTGGAGGAGCTCAAGGCCCTGCACCAACAGGCCACCTTTTCGGCCGAGCAGGCCCGTCGTGCCGTCGAGGACAACACCGCGCGGTTGCAGGGACAGCTTGCCGAGCGCGCGCGTCTGCTGACCCAGATCGAGCATGCCGCCATGCAGGAGCAGCTGAGCAAGGCCCTTGATGGAATGTCCCAGCTGACTCCGCCGGGTGACACCCCCACGCTGGCGGAGGTCCGCGACAAGGTCGAGCAGCGCTACGCGGTATCCCTGGGACGCCATGAACTTGCCTCCCAGGGCGTGGAGGCCCGGATGTCGGAGATCCGCAGGGCGACCATGGACGCGAAGGCGTCCAATCGGCTGACGGAGATCCGCTCGGCGCTGTCTGCCGACAAGCGCTCCCCGGACCAGTTGGAATCCTGACCCGATGCTGGCGAACTACCTACCGCAGTGGCTGCGTGCCGACATCGAACGCCGGAGCCTGGTACGCGGTGAGCGGCAGCTTGTCCGCGGGCATGCCCGCCGCCGCCGGCGGGCCGAGCGGTCCACCCGGATATGGGTCGGGGTGGCCGTCGTCGCCCCGACGATTGCGGTGGTGGAGGGCAGCTGGGGGTGGCTGGTCGTGGCGGCCGGTGCGTTGGCCCGGGCGGGCCTTGCCTGGCACCAGGCACAGAGCGCCGCGTCGTCGTCGCCCGTGGTCCTGCCGCTGCCGACGGCACCCTTACCGTCACGGGTCCGGCTCTACGGGTCGGCCGCGGCGGACCCGCTGCAGCGCGGTGAGGCGGCGATCCCGGCTCTCATAGCGATCATGCGGGCGTCGCCGCCGGGACCAGCTGCCGAGGCGGTCCGCGCGGCGATGGCATCGGCCGCGGAGGTGGTGGACAGCCTGCGGCATCGGGCTCAGCACGTCCTCGCCTGCGAGTCGGCGGCTCGGGCGGTTGCGGACGCCGGCCGCCGGTCCGAGATCATATCGACGGTCTCAGAACTGGTGAGCGCGATGAACGCTGCGGTGCAGGCGTTGGACGCCATGCTGGCCGCCGCCACCGACCTGCTCGCCTCGACGGTCTCGACCGTCCCGACGCCGGTGCAGCTCGACGGTCTTGACCGCCAGACCGCCACCCTGCGGGCCTTTGCCGAGGGTTTGCGGGACCTCAGGCGCTGATTTCAGGCGTGCAGCCGCAGGCCGCCCGGAGTGTGCTGGAAACCCGCGCGTTCCAGCGCTTGACCGAGCTCGCTGCCGAGCAGGTCATGAGCAAGCCGCAACTGACCACCGGCCTTGCGGACGGTGCTCGCGAGGGCGTCGACTGCCGGCTGTAGCCGGCCCAGGTCTTCGGCCCAGGTCAGCAAGGTCCTGCCGCCGCGTTCGACATACAGGATCAACTCACCGTCGACCAGGACGACCAGCGCGCCAGGGGTCCGCCCCGGCCGGTGCCCACCGTTGGCCGATGCAGGCCAGGGCAAGGCTGCGCCGAACGGGTTGGCTGGATCGGCCGCGGCCAGCACGACCGCACCCGCGGGTGGCGCGCTCGCCCGCAGCCGGTCGACCGCGCCGGGTACGGCGAACTGGGCCGCTCCGAGAGACTCCACGAAGTAGCCGCGCCGGCATCGTCCGGAATCCTCGAATGCCGACAGTATGCGGTACATCGCGGCGAAGCCGCCGGGGATCCGTTCGGCTGCGACCGCACCGCGGGTGACGATCCCGTACCGTTCGAGCATCGCCTCGGCCTGCGCGTGGGCTCGCAGCGTCGGATCCGGATCACGTTCAGGCAGCAGGGACCAGCGGCCGGCCACCGTCGGTGGGCCGCCGCGGCGTGGCATGGCCGGGCGGGCGACGCGACGGTTGCTCCGGTGGGTACCACGCCCACCGCTCAGCGCGGCTCGCAACGGGGCGAAGGTGTCGTTGGTGACCAGGCCCGCCCACACCAGGTCCCACAGGGCGCTCGCGAGCGCGGTGTCGTCGAGACTGGTGACCCGGTCGGACAAGGTCCGGAAGAACAGTGCAGCCTGTCCGTCGAGGGCTTTGAGCACCGCGCTGTGCAGCGGGGTGCTGGCGGCGTCCGGTGCCGCCGAGGGCAGCAGCAGGGCCGCGGCGTCCGCCGGTACGAGGGTGACCCAGCCGTCGTTGCCGGGCAGGCCACCGGCGCCGGCCCACAGCACCTCGCCGGACACGCACAGCTCATCGAGCATGGCCGGGCTGTAGTCCGGCACCCGGTTCGGCAGGATGAGCTGCTCCCAGGCGCTGGCGGGGACGAGTGCGCCCTGGAGTTGCTCGATCGTCCGTGCCACCGCGTCGATGCCGTACGAGCCCGTACCGCCGCTCTTGGGCGAGACCCCCTGCCATCCTGGCAGAAACCGGGCGAACGCCTGGACGGGTACCGGTTCGACAGCACGCCGCGACGCCGCGAGGCTGCGCCGGCGCAGCGCCCGTAGGACGCCTTCGTCACACCACTGTTCGCCGGTGCCGCCCGGGCGCAACTCACCGCGCACGAGCCGGCCGGTCGCGAGCATCCGTTCAAGACCGGCGGTGACCACTGCGACGCCCAGACCGAACCGGTGCGCCACTGCTTCGGTGTCGAACGGCCCGTGCGTGCGGGCGTACCGGGACAGCAGGTCCCCCAGGGGATCGACGACCGTATCGGTGAAGGTCGTCGGCACCCCGATGGGAACCGGAACGCCGAGGGCGTCGCGCAGTCGTCCGGCGTCCTCGATCGCCACCCAGCGTTCCTCACCCGCGATGCGCACCCGGAGCGCGCGACGCGCGTGGACCAGCTCGGCGAGCCAGGCCGCGGTCGCTCCCCGCGCCAGCGCCTCGGTGGTGGCGAGGTCGCCGACCACGCGTAGCAGATCGGCCACCCCCTCGACGTCGCGTGCACGCCGGTCGGGCGCCAGCCGCTGCAGTTCGGCCTCGATCTGCGCCAGGACAGCCGCGTCGATCAGTTCGCGCAGATCCGCCTGGCCGAGCAGTTGCGCGAGCAGGGAGCTGTCCAACGCCAGTACCTGGGCCCGGCGTTCGGCCAGCGGAGTGTCATCGGCGTACACGAACGCGGCAACGTAGCCGAACAGCATGGACCGGGCGAAAGGCGACGGTGTGGCGGTCTCCACCTCCACCACACGCAGGGTTCGTGATGCCATGTCACGCATCAACCCGGCCAGGGCAGGGACGTCGAAGACGTCCTGCAGACACTCCCGCATGGTCTCCAGCACGATCGGGAAGTTGTCCAAGCGTGCCGTCACCGCCAGCAGATGGGCGCTGCGCTGGCGCTGTTGCCACAGTGGCGTCCGCCGGCCGGGGGTACGCCGGGGCAGCAGCAGCGCCCGGGCGGCGCACTCGCGGAACCGACTCGCGAACAGCGCGCTCGTGCTGACCTCTGTCCGGACCACCGCGTCGATCTCGTCCGGGTCGAACACGGTGACATCGGCAGTGGGCGCGATGTCGGCGTCGGGTATTCGCGCCACGATGCCGTCATCGGAATGCATGATCTGTACTTCGACACCGTAACGCTCGCGCAGGCGCGCTCCGATGGCCAGCGCCCACGGCGCGTTCACCGGGGCGCCGAACGGTGAGTGAACCGCCAGCCGCCAGTCACCGAGCTCGTCGCGGAAGCGTTCGACGACGATCGTCCGGTCGTCGGGCAGGTGACCGGTGGCCGCCCGCTGCTCGGCGAAGTAGGCGAGCAGGTTGTCAGTCGCCCACTCGTCGAGACCCGCAGCCTGGATGCGTTGGCGCGCACGTTCGGGCCCGAGGCGGACGAGTTCCCGGGTGAACGCGCCGAGCGCCCGACCCAACTCGGCCGGTCGGCCGGGCGCGTCGCCGTGCCAGAACGGCAGCCGACCCGGCCGTCCCGGCGCCGGAGTCACCAACACCCGATCAGGGGTGATCTCCTCAATACGCCAGCTGGACGAGCCGAGCAGGACGACGTCACCGACGCGCGACTCGTACACCATCTCCTCGTCCAGTTCACCGACCCGGCTTGCCTTCTCACCGACGAGGAAGACGGCGAACAGGCCCCGGTCGGGGATCGTGCCCCCGCTGGTGACCGCGAGCCGACCGGCGCCGGGCCGTCCGCTGAGTGTGCCGGCTGAGCGGTCCCAGACGACCCGCGGGCGCAGTTCGGCGAAGTCGTCGGAGGGGTACCGGCCGGACAGCATGTCCAGGACGGCATCCAACACCGATGACGGCAGTGTCGCGAACGGCGCGGCGCGTCGGACCAGCGCGGCCATGTCGTCGACCGACCACGGTTCCATCGCGACCATCGCCACGATCTGCTGGGCCAGGACGTCGAGCGGGTTACGCCGGTAACGCAGCTCCTCGATCTCACCGTCGCGCATCCGTTCGGCGACGACGGCGCACTGTGGGAGGTCCCCACGGTGTTTGGGTAAGATCACCCCTCGGCTGACGGCTCCGACCTGGTGTCCGCCGCGCCCGACCCGTTGCATGCCCGCGGATACGCTGGGTGGTGACTCGACCTGGATGACGAGGTCGACCGCTCCCATGTCGATGCCGAGTTCCAGGCTGGAGGTGGCCACCACCGCGGGCAGCCGGCCAGCCTTCAGATCATCTTCGATGAGCGCCCGTTGTTCTCGACTGACGCTGCCGTGATGGGCCCGGGCCAGCGGCTGATCGGTGTGCGTGCGTGCGGTGTATGCCTCGTTCAGGTGGGCGCACAGTCGTTCGGCGAGCCGCCGCGAATTGGCGAAGACGATTGTCGATCGGTGCGCGAGGACGAGATCGAGGATGCGTTCCTCCACGGCGGGCCAGATCGAGGCTTTCTGATTAGTTTCGATCGGGTTCTCGTCGAGGCGGGTCATGTCCGCCACCGGTACGACCACGTCGATCCGCAGCGTCTTGTCGGTCGGTGGGCGTACGACCGTGACCTGGCCAGCCCCGCCGAGCAGGCGTGCGACCTCCTCGATCGGGCGAACGGTCGCAGACAGCCCCACCCGCTGGGCGGGGCGTTCCAACAGCGCGTCGAGGCGTTCCAGGCTGAGCGCGAGGTGCGCGCCACGTTTGGTGCCGGCCACGGCGTGTACCTCGTCCACGATCACTGTTTCCACCGCGCGCAGCGACTCGCGAGCCTGACTGGTCAGGATCAGAAACAACGACTCGGGCGTGGTGATGAGCACATCCGGTGGTAGCCGGCCAAGTGCCCGCCGTTCGCCGGCCGGCGTGTCGCCGGACCGGATACCCACCCGCACGTCGGGCTCGGGCAGGCCCAGGCGTACCGCGGCCGCCCGGATGCCGGCGAGCGGTGCCCGCAGATTGCGCTCGATGTCCACGGCCAGCGCCTTGAGCGGGCTCACATACAGCACGCGGCACCGTCGGGACGGTTCGGCGCTTGGACCGGCGCGGACGAGCCGGTCCAACGACCACAGAAACGCCGCGAGCGTCTTGCCCGACCCGGTCGGCGCGACGACCAGGACGTTGGCTGCGTCACCGATCGCCTGCCAGGCACCCACCTGCGCGGGCGTGGGCGCCGGGAACACGGCCGCGAACCAGGCCCGGGTGGGTGCGCAGAACCGTGCGAGGGGGGATCGGGTGGACATGTTCCGAGTCTGCCTGGGCGGTCCGACAGACTGGAGAGCGTGCGACTGACTGAGTTCTGGGCGCGGATGAACAAGCAGTTCGGTTCCGGGTATGCGGAATCGGTCGCCCGTGACCATGTGGTCGCCCGGCTCGGCGGGGTGACGGTGTACGACGCTCTGGCCCGCGGCGACCATGTCAAGGATGTCTGGCGGGCTGTGTGTGACGAGTTCGAGGTACCCGCGCGCGACCGTTGACCCGATTTGCCGCGTGTCGACCGCGTGGTCGAACGAATGTTCGTCTACTGTGGATGCCGAGCGCCCAGGTCTGCTGTGGGCGCTGGTGGCAGGAGGAGAGCCATGATCGCTTCACCCTTGGCCGGTCGGTTGTCCACAGGTCCGGCCCGGCGCTCGAAACTGTCGGACCTGCCCCCTACCGTCACTAACGTGGCCAAGACTCGACGACCTCAGCCTGGAGTGACTCCCATGGCAGGACTCGACCGTGAGAAGGCGTTGGAGAACGCCCTCGCACAGATCGACAAGCAGTTCGGCAAGGGCTCGATTATGCGGCTCGGTGACGAAACCCGTCCACCGGTCCAGGTCATCCCGACCGGTTCCATCGCGTTGGATGTGGCACTCGGCATCGGCGGGCTGCCACGAGGGCGTGTGGTGGAGATCTACGGTCCGGAATCGTCCGGTAAGACGACGGTTGCCCTCCACGCGGTCGCCAACGCCCAGGCGGCCGGCGGGATCGCCGCCTTCATCGACGCCGAGCACGCACTCGACCCCGACTACGCGGGCAAACTCGGGGTCGACACCGACGCGCTGCTGGTCTCCCAGCCCGACACCGGTGAGCAGGCGCTGGAGATTGCCGACATGCTCATCCGATCCGGGGCGATCGACATCATCGTCATCGACTCGGTGGCCGCTCTCGTGCCCAGGGCCGAGATCGAAGGTGAGATGGGCGACAGTCATGTCGGCCTCCAGGCCAGGCTGATGTCCCAGGCGCTGCGCAAGCTGACCGGTGCTCTTTCGAACACGGGCACCACCGCCGTCTTCATCAACCAGCTCCGCGAGAAGGTCGGCGTCATGTTCGGTTCGCCCGAGACGACCACGGGTGGCAAGGCGCTGAAATTCTATGCCTCAGTACGGCTGGATGTCCGTCGTATCGAGACTCTGAAGGACGGTGCGGATGCCGTGGGTAACCGTACTCGGGTGAAAGTCGTGAAGAACAAGATGGCGCCTCCGTTCCGGACGGCGGAGTTCGACATCGTTTATGGCGCTGGCATAAGCCGTGAGGGTTCCCTGATCGACATGGGGGTCGAGCACGGCATCATCCGCAAGTCCGGAGCCTGGTACACCTACGACGGCGATCAGTTGGGTCAGGGTAAGGAGAACGCTCGATCCTTCATGCGTGACAACCCCGACATCGCCAACGAGATCGAGAAGAGGATCAAGGAAACTCTCGGCCTGGTGCCGTCGATCGACGCCGATCAGCCATCCCCACCAGCGGTTGATCTCTGACTGACGGAAGGCGTTGATCGGTGATGCCGGTGTCGGATCGTAGCCGAGAAGAGGGCGCGGATCCGGTGGAGCGGGCACGGGAGATATGCCTGCGCCAGCTTGAAGCCCGCCCACGAAGCCGCGCGGAACTGGCCGCCACGCTGGATCGCCGCGGAGTTGATCCGGAAACGGCGGAGATTGTGCTGAACCGTCTGGTCGCGGTGGGTCTGGTGGACGACAAGGCGTTCGCCGCCGCGTTGGTGTCCTCCGCCCGCGTGAACCGTGGCCTCGGTCGGCGCGGTCTTGCCCACGAACTGCGGCGCCGGGGGGTGGATCCGGAGATTTCCTCGGTGGCTCTGCAGGCCGTGGACGGCCAGGACGAGGAGGCCACCGCACGAACGTTGGTACGACGCAGGCTGGCCACGATGGACGACGTGCCGGCGCAGGTGCGTGCCCGACGTCTGGCCGCGTTGCTCGATCGTCGTGGCTATCCTTCTGATCTTGTGATGCGAGTGGTCACGGAAGAACTGGAGGGTGATGCGGCGGACTAGCATTTCTTGACCGTTCGACAGGCGCAGACCTACGCTCACCGAAGGTGAGAGGGCTCCCGCGGTGACGCGGTTCCGATAGCGTGAAACACGTTCACACGAGAGTGCTTGGCCCGGATCGCGGCGTCTGTAGGCGCCGTCGTGTTCGCTTGGGCTCAACCCGCCCGTCGGTAGCGACACGGATTGACGTTCCGGAACGGCCCGTTTCGTGGGTCCTTCGCCGCTCCGGCCCGCTACTTGCGGGCCAAGGCCGGTAGCGGGAGGAGGACCGATGGGTGTTCTCCTTGCTGTGCTTGGGGCCTGTCTGCTCATGGGTTTGGTGGTCATAGCCGTACTGCTCCTGCGTGTACTGGGCGCGGGTGCGTTGGCGGCGCCCCGGCCTGGCACGGATGACGAGCAGCCGACCGAGCCTGTCGACACCCAACAGGCCGCTGAACGTCGCGAGCAGGCGGAACTGGAGGCCGCCGAACTTATCCGCCGAGCCGAGGAGACCGCCCGGGCGGTGCAGGAAAGGGCAGAGTCCGAATCCGCGCTGCGAGCGTCCCTTGCGGAGGCACAGGCGCATGAATCGGGTCGTAAGGCGGCCGAGACATTCCGCGTGCAGGCCGAGGCGGAGGTGCGGCAACTGCGATCTGAGCTCCACGCACAGGACGCCCGGCTCGTCCAGCGTGAACAGCGCTTGGAGGTTCGCACGGCCGCGATTGACGAACAGGCAAGCCAGCTTGAGACCCGGGACCATGATCTCGCGGCTCGGGAGGTCGAGGTTGCCAGGCGTCGGGCCGAACTTGTCGACCTGGAGGAGGAACGGCGCCAGACGCTGGAGACCGTCGCCCGGCTCACTGCTGCCCAGGCGCGTGCCGAGCTTGTCAAGGTGGTCGAGGCCGATGCCCGCCGCGATGCCGCCGTGCTCATCCGTGACATCGAGGCACAAGCTCGGGAGCAGGGCGAGGACAGGGCCCGGAAAATCGTGACGTTGGCTATCCAGCGCGTCGCATCGGAGGCGACCACCGAGTCGGTTGTTTCCGTGCTGCATCTGCCCAACGACGAGATGAAGGGCCGCATCATCGGCCGCGAGGGACGCAACATCCGCTCGTTCGAGGCGGTCACCGGGGTGAATGTCATCATTGACGACACGCCGGAGGCGGTCCTGCTCAGCTGCTTCGATCCGGTGCGACGCGAGGTTGGAAAGATCACCCTGGAGGCGCTGGTCTCAGATGGGCGCATCCATCCACACCGGATCGAGGAGGAGTACGACAGAGCCCGGCGTGAGGTCGAGGCTCGCTGTATCCGCGCCGGTGAGGACGCGCTCATGCAGACGGGGATCGCGGAGATGCATCCCGAGCTGATCGCCCTGCTCGGACGCCTGCGTTATCGGACGAGCTATGGGCAGAACGTCCTCGCGCATCTTGTCGAGTGCGCCCATCTGGCGGGGATCATGGCGGCTGAACTGCGGCTGCCCCCAGCCCTGGCCAAGAGGGGAACACTGCTTCATGATCTTGGCAAGGCTCTGACTCACGAAGTGGAGGGCAGCCACGCCCTCATCGGTGCCGAGATCGCCCGGCGCTACGGTGAGGACGAGGAGGTGGTGCATGCCGTCGAAGCGCATCACAACGAGGTCGAGCCCCGGTCGATCGAGGCCGTGCTGACCCAGGCCGCCGACCAGATCTCCGGCGGGCGACCGGGCGCTCGCCGGGAGAGCCTGGAGTCCTACGTCAAAAGGCTCGAGCGCATCGAGCAGATTGCCGGCGAGCGCCCGGGTGTTGAGAAGGTGTTCGCGATGCAGGCCGGCCGCGAGGTCCGGGTGATGGTCGTATCGGATCAGGTCGATGACATCGCCGCCCATATGCTGGCTCGTGATGTCGCCAAGCAGATTGAGGACGAACTGACCTACCCCGGTCAGATCCGGGTCACCGTCGTCCGGGAGACTCGCGCCGTCGAAGTCGCCCGCTAGCGGGCTGTCCGGCTGGGAGCGTCCGGCTTGCGCGCCGTAGGCTGGCTGGGTGAGTCCCCGCAGCTATCAGGTCCGGACGTTCGGCTGTCAGATGAACGTTCACGACTCCGAACGCATCGCCGGCATGCTTGAGGCCGCCGGCTACGTACCGGTCGAGACCGGAGTCGACGCCACGCCCGATCTGGTGGTCTTCAACACGTGCGCGGTACGGGAAAACGCTGACAACCGCCTCTACGGCAATCTCGGCCAGATGTACCCTGCCAAGCAGAGCCACCCGGGCATGCAGATCGCCGTCGGTGGCTGCCTCGCACAGAAGGACCGCTCGCTGATCATCGAACGCGCCCCCTGGGTGGATGTCGTGTTCGGAACGCACAATCTACACAGACTGCCCGTCCTGCTGGAACGTGCCCGGCACAACGCGGTGGCCGAGGTTGAGATCGCCGAGGCGTTGGAGGTATTCCCCAGCGCGCTTCCCGCCAAGCGGGTAACACACCATTCGGCCTGGGTGAGTATCAGTGTCGGCTGCGACAACACCTGCACCTTCTGCATCGTGCCGAGCCTGCGCGGCAAGGAGGCCGACCGTCGCCCCGGGGACGTTCTCGCCGAGGTCGAGGCGCTGGTCGCCGAAGGCGTTCTGGAGATCACTCTGCTCGGCCAGAACGTGAACTCCTATGGCCGGTCGCTGGGTGACCCGGGGGCGTTCGCGAAACTGCTGCGCGCGTGCGGGACGATCGACGGCTTGGAGCGCATCCGATTCACCTCCCCGCATCCACGCGATTTCACCGATGATGTGATCGAGGCGATGGCGGCGACGGAGGCTGTGTGTCCGCAGCTGCACATGCCGTTGCAATCGGGGTCGGACGCGGTGCTGCGGCGGATGCGCCGCTCCTACCGCCAGGAGCGTTTCCTCGGGATCGTCGAGCGGGTACGGGCGGCGATGCCCCACGCCGCGATCACCACCGACATCATCGTCGGCTTCCCCGGGGAGACCGAGGCAGATTTTGCCGACACCCTGCAGGTGGTCCGCGAGGCGCGGTTCGCCAGTGCTTTCACGTTCCAGTACTCCCGGCGGGCCGGCACCCCGGCGGCGACCATGGACGGGCAGGTCGAACCGGCGGTCGTGCAGGAGCGCTATGACCGGCTGGTGGTTGTTCAGGAGGAGATCTCCTGGGAGGCCAACCGCATGATCGTCGGTGAGCGGGTGGAGGTCCTGGTTGTCGACGGCGAGGGACGCAAGGACGCCGCCACCGGACGACGATCCGGCCGTGCCCGTGACGGTCGACTTGTCCACCTCCGGCCACCGGCCACGTCCGACATCTCCGATCCCGGGATACGGCCCGGTGATGTGGTGGAAACTGTGATCACCAAAGCTGCGCCGCACCATCTGGTGGCGGACGGTCCGCCGCTGACCCACCGGCGGACCAGTGCGGGTGACCTCTGGCAGAGCGCGCAGCGCACACCGAGTCATGACGGTGACGCTGGGATGACTCGCCGGTCGACCGACCTCGGCATACCCATGCGTCGCCGGTGACGCTGGTCGCTGCGGCGGTCTGCCCGCATCCACCGTTGCTCATCCCCGAGGTTGCCCGAGGCGAACCCGTGGCGGTGCGAGAACCGGCGGTCCGGGCCATCCGCAGGCTGGTCGGGTGGAATCCGGACCTCCTCGTGGTCGTCGGCGATGCCCCACGGACCGCGGCCTACGCGGCCGGTCAGTCGGGATCGCTGGCAGGCTTCGGGGTACCCCGATCGGTGACGCTGGGGCGGGCGCCCCATCATGGTCGGCGATGCGGTGGCCAGCCGCTGTTGTCGTTGTCGTTGTCGTTGACGGTCGGAGCCTGGCTGCTCGAACAGACGTCGTGGCGGGGGGACGTCGTCGGATTCGGTGTGAGCGAGATGACCGCCGTGCGGGATGCCGCGCAGATCGGCGTCGCGTTGGCGCGCCGGGCGGCCAGGGTCGCGTTGTTGGTGATGGCGGACGGCAGCGCCCGGCGGACGGTCGGTGCGCCCGGGGGATTCGACGAGCGCGCCGCGGCCCATGACGCCATGGCGGCGGCGGCGCTGGCCGCCGCTGACGCGCCCGCGCTGTTGCGGCTCGAGCCCGAGGTCTCCCGTGAGCTGATGGCGGCGGGTCGTGCGTCCTGGCAGGTGCTGGCCGGCGCGAGCCTCGTTTCTGGACCGAGCGACACGTACGTACGGTCATGGTTATCTCGCGCTGAGTACGTTGCCGCACCCTACGGTGTGGGGTACGTGGTCGCCTTCTGGGAATGGGGGAGTCGTTAGCCATGCTCTCGACGCCGACGGAACTGCCGCCAGGGGTGCGGCGCCTGACCTGTGCGGGTCTCGCGGCACTGCGAGCCGGTTCACCAGCGGACCCACCGGTCGTCCTGCTGCCCGGCTACACCGGGAGCAAGGAGGACTATCTAGTGATCATGAAAGGGTTGGCGGCGGTCGGGTTCAACGTCATCGCGGTCGACCAGCGCGGCCAGTACGAGTCGCCTGCCGCCGATCCGGAACGGGACTGCACGGTCGAGGCTCTTGCCGAGGATGTCGGGCGGGTGGTCGACGACATCGGTCAGCCGGTGCATCTGCTGGGCCATTCCTTCGGCGGCCTCGTCGCCCGCGCCGCGGTCATCAGCCGACCCTCGTCCGCGGCGAGCCTGGTGCTGCTGTGCTCCGGCCCCGCCGGGATCGTCGGCGCCCGCCGGATCGCGTTGCGAGCCATGCGGGTCGTCTACGACCGCAGCGGCCGCGACGCGGTGTGGGCCGCGGTGCGCGCCGCGGACACCACCAGCTACCCGCCCGGCGGCTTGGAGTTCCTGGAGCACCGGTTCTTCGCCAGCAGCGATGTCGGGCTACGGGTCATGAGCGAGCAGCTTCTCGACGAGCCTGACCGGGTCGGTGACCTTGCCGCCGCGACCAGCGAGGCCGGCGCGCCGGTTCTGGTCGCCCACGGCATGGCCGATGACGCCTGGCCGCCGCATCTGCAGGCGGACATGGCGGTACGCCTCGGTGCCCGCTACGAAGTGATCCCCGGGGCCGCGCACTCACCTGTGACCGAGAACCCCCGGGCCACCGAGGCTGTGTTGATCGATTTCTGGCTGAAACACGGCGAGCGCAGCGGCGAGGCCGACCGGTACCCGGGCCCGCACCACGGTGCCGTCCGCGGTGTGCCGCAGATCGAGGACCTCGCCGTCGGCATGGACCCGTGACACCAGATCGCCGCGGGCGAAGGGCACCAGCACGCACACCTCCACCGCCGGGTGGGGCACACGTTCGGTCAGCGCCTCCACCAGGGTGGACAGGCCCTCGCCCGTTCGTGCGGACACGAACACCGCGTTCGGGATGCCTCGACGCAGCCCGGCCAGTACCTCCGGGTCGGCAGCGTCGATCTTGTTAACCACGATCAGCTCGGGGACATCCCCGGCGTCGACGTCGTTGATCACCATGCGGACAGCCGTAATCTGCAACATCGGATCGGGATGCGAACCGTCGACCACGTGCAGGAGGAGATCGGCGTCCGCGACCTCCTCCAGCGTCGAGCGGAACGCCTCGACGATCTGGTGTGGCAGGTGGCGGACGAAACCGACGGTGTCAGCGAGGGTGAAGGTCCGACCGTCGGGGAGCGTGGCGCGTCGTACCGTCGGGTCCAGCGTGGCGAACAGCGCATCCTCGACGAGTACGCCCGCGCCCGTGAGGCGGTTGAGCAGTGAGGACTTGCCGGCGTTGGTGTAGCCGGCGATCGTGACCGCCGGAACCCCGCTGCGTTGCCGTGACGACCGTTTCGTCGCCCGGATCGTCTTCATGTCGGCGAGTTCGCGGCGGAGCCTGGCCATGCGCGCCCGCAGGCGCCGCCGGTCAGTTTCGATCTTCGTCTCGCCAGGGCCCCGGGTGCCGATCCCACCGCCGGACCGCGACATCGACTCACCCCAGCCGCGCAGCCGCGGCAGCATGTACTGCAGCTGGGCAAGTTCGACCTGCGCCTTGCCTTCCCGGGATGTCGCGTGCTGGGCGAAAATATCCAGGATCAGCGCGGTCCGGTCGATGACCTTGACCTTGACGACATCCTCCAGCTGGCGCAGCTGGCCGGGAGTCAGTTCACCGTCGCAGACAACGGTGTCGGCGCCGACGGCGGCAACGACCTCGCACAGCTCCCGTGCCTTGCCGGAACCGACGTACGTGGCCGCGTCGGGGGTGTCGCGCCGCTGGACGAGTGCGTCCAGGATGACCGAGCCGGCCGTGTTCGCGAGTGCCGCGAGCTCGGTCATGGAGGTCGCGACGTCCGTGGCGGTCCCGGCGGTCCACACGCCGATGAGGACGACTCGTTCCAGCCGGAGCTGACGGTACTCGACCTCGGTGACGTCGTCCAGTTCGGTCGTCAGACCCGGTACCCGGCGCAGGGCCGCCCGGTCGGCGAGATCGAGTCCCTCACCGGTGGCGTCGAAGAAGTGGTTGCGGACGTGGTCGCGGATGGAGTCCTCAATGGCGGGAAGCGTCATATCGCCCTTCTCTGACGCGGTTGGATGCCGGCGGTCGCATCGGTACGGTGGCGGGGGGGTGGGAGGATGATCCCGAGCGCTCATGCCGGCGGTCCGGTCGGCCACGGCCGAGCGCGATCATTCGGGCGTCGTCAGTGGGAACGGGTGGACAGAACAACCGGCCGGCGCCGCGGTCACAGTTCATCGCGGCCAACCTGGACGCGATGACCATGCTGTCAACGCCTTCTGCCGTCACCACCAGCCGCCGTCGGTGAGCCAGCGTGATGATCGAGGCCAGTACGGCTTCACCTTCCAGGTCCCGCTGCATGGCGCGGAGGAAGCGTCCGTCGATCTTCACCATGTCCAGTGGCAGGACGTCAAGAGTCGACATGGAAGCGTACCAGGTTCCGAAGCCGTCGACGCCCACCGCCGGTCCGAACGAGCGTAGGTGGCTCAACAGACGGGGTACCCCGATGTGCGCGAGCCCAAGAGTCTGTTCGGTGAACTCCAGCCCGAGGGCTCCCGGTGGCAGCCCGCGGCCAGCCATGAGGCGTTCCACCTCGACCGCGAAGTCCGGCCGGGTCAGCTGGTCGGCGGTGACGTTCACCCACAGTCGGGGCGGGCGGATGGTGGTCCCCGAAGCCATCTCGTGCCATGTCCGAGCCTCCGCAACAGCAGTTTGAAGGACCCAGCGGCCGACCTGTTCGGACAGGCCTGCGGCTTCGGCGACCGGCATGAACTGCGCCGGGTTCAGCAGACCATGGTCGGGATGTTGCCAGCGCAGAAACGCCTCCATCGCCGGAACCGATCCGTTGCGCAGGTCCACCTCGGGCTGGTAATGCAGCTGCAACGACCCGTCGTCAAACGCGGCACACAGGGCCGGGACGAGGTTCAGCTCGAGCGCGGTCACAGCTGTCTCCAGACGCCGGGATGAACGGGTCGCCGGTACCCATCGCCCGTCAGGCTGAGCGGATCATGCCCGCCACCTGGTCGACGTCAGGACGGTCCAGCCAAATTATGCGGGGATCGCGGCGAAACCACGACCGTTGTCGGCGGACGAATCGGCGCGTCGCGGCAATTGTTGCAAGTCGGGCCGATTCGCCTGATTCGATCGTGCCATCCAGCCAGGCCAGAACCTGGGCGTAACCCAGCGCCCGCGAGGCGGTCCGTCCGCTCCGAAGCCCCATGTCGGCGAGCGTTCGGACCTCCTCGACCATGCCGGCAGCCCACATGTCGCCCACGCGGTCGGCAACCCGGGCGTCGAGCTGGGGATGGTCGAGGCCGATCTGAACGACGTCATAGACCGCGCGGTGCTCTGGTAGGGAGGCGGTGAAGCCGCCGGTCAGCTCCACCACTTCCAGCGCGCGCACGATACGACGACCGTTGCCGACCAGTATGGCGGCAGCTGCCTGCGGCGCGCGTGCGGTCAGGTCGGCATGCAACGCGGCAGCCCCACGTTCGGACAGCTCCCGTTCAAGGCGTGCGCGCACCGCCGGGTCGGTGCCGGGAAACCTGAGATCGTCGATGACAGCCCTGATGTAGAGTCCGGAGCCGCCGACGAGTACCGGGGTCCGGCCGGCAACCAGCAGATCGTCGATGACTGCTCGTGCCCGTGCCTGGTACGACGCCACGTCGGCGGTGTGGGTGACGTCCCAGACGTCAAGGAGATGGTGCGCAATGCCCTTGCGGTCTCGCGTCGGCACCTTGGCCGTGCCGATGTCCATGCCGCGGTAGAGCTGCATGGAGTCGGCGTTGACGATCTCGCCGCCGAGGGTGGCGGCGAGATCGATCGCGAGCTCGCTCTTGCCGGCCGCCGTCGGACCGACGACCGCAACCACTCGCCCGGCCTTCATCCGGTCCGCCCGACCTGCCATGTTCAGACCCGGCGTAGTACCGCGACGATCCGACCGAGGATCGATGCTTCGTCACCCGGAATATCGGCATAGGCCGGGTTCTGTGGCTGGAGCCATACGTGCCCGTCACGGTGACGCAACGTCTTGACCGTGGCCTCGCCGTCGATCATTGCGGCGACTATCTCGCCGTTGTCCGCGACCGGCTGCTGGCGGACGACTACCCAGTCCCCGTCGCAGATCGCGGCATTGACCATGGAGTCTCCGACGACTCTCAGCATGAACAGCGTGCCCTCGCCGACGATCTCACGGGGAAGCGGGAAGATGTCCTCGATCGCCTGCTCGGCGAGGATCGGCCCACCCGCTGCGATACGGCCGAGGACGGGCACGTAGGCCGCTTCCCGGCGGGCGTCGGGCGGGGCGGTGGACTCCCCGGTGCCGGCCGTCAGGGCCGGCGGCGGCCCGAGGTGGAGGCTGTCGCGTGCCGTCGGCCGTACCGGCGTGTCCGCAGAGAGCACTTCCATGGCCCGCGGACGGTGCGGGTCACGACGCAGGAAGCCCTTCTCCTCCAGCATCTTGAGCTGATGCGCGACGCTGCTCGTGCTTGTGAGCCCGACCGCTTCGCCGATCTCGCGGACACTGGGCGGATATCCGCGGCGCTCGACGGCATTGCGGATCACCTCCAACACCTTGCGCTGGCGGGGGGTCAGGCCCGACGCGTCCGCCGGCCCATCCGGCAGGTCGCGCACGGTACCGCGCGGTGGCCGGCCACGTCGGGTGCGGTTGGGGTCGGTGGTCATACCTGCCGTTCTCCTTCGTTTTGCGGTCGTGACAGACTCCGCTCTCTGCATACCTGGTGTTTTCGCCAGGAACCGGAGCCGGTGGTCACGACCGACATCTCATCGGTACGACCGTAACCGCAGCGACCGGATTTCTCAAACGTCTGTTCGAGCGTGTCGCGACGATTCCGTCGGAGCCATGAGGTACAAAATCGATCAGACGTTCGATCGAACGGATGTTCGTAGTTCGTGATCTCGAGGGGTGAAGGGGTGTGTTGAACAGGTGCGTGGTGGAGCAGCCGGTGCTGCCTCCACTGAGATTGACCAGGCGGGGCCGGCTGGTCCTGATTGTCCTCGTCGCGGTCGTCTTCTGTCTGATCTTGTCCGTCGCGCGGGTGACATCGCTGGCCGCACCGCGTGGCGCTGGGGCTTCCAGTCGTGTTCACGTGGTCCAGCCCGGGGAGACCTTATGGGGTATAGCGCGTGTGCTGGCTCCCGAGGGTGACACTCGGGTGATTGTGGCGCGGCTGGCCGGTATGAACCAGCTTGCCACTATCGATCTTGTTCCCGGGCAGACGCTTCGTCTGCCCTGACCGTCCGACACGCCGACCGTTTGCCAGTTCGTGGTGGTGGGCCCTATGGTCGACCACAACATGTAGTAGTTACCGAGTTGTAAGTTTCCAAGATCTTGGGGGATCGTCCGTGCGATGCCCGTTCTGTCGACACCCGGACAGCAGGGTGGTTGACAGCCGCGAGGCTGAGGAGGGCGCCGCGATCCGCCGTAGGCGATCATGCTCATCCTGTGGCCGTCGGTTCACGACGATCGAGGAGGCATCACTGCGGGTGATTAAGCGCAGTGGTGTGACCGAGCCGTTCAGCCGCGCGAAGGTGGTGGCGGGTGTGCGCCGGGCATGTCAGGGTCGACCGGTCGAGGCCGACGCGCTGGCTCAGCTCGCTCAGCTGGTCGAGGACAGGTTGCGTGCGTCGGGAGCGGCTGAGATTCCCTCGGACGAGATCGGCCGGGCGATTCTCAGCCCACTGCAAGATCTTGACGAGGTCGCCTACCTGAGGTTCGCCTCGGTGTATCTGGCCTTCGAGTCCCTGGCGGACTTCGAGACCGCGATCGCGGGCCTTCGGGCGCAGACCGGATAGTTCACGGGCCGGCGCGTTGCCGTCCCTGCCGTACCCGCCACACGCCGTAC
This sequence comes from Protofrankia sp. Cr2, assembly GCF_963555885.1. Taxonomy (NCBI): domain Bacteria; kingdom Bacillati; phylum Actinomycetota; class Actinomycetes; order Frankiales; family Frankiaceae; genus Protofrankia; species Protofrankia sp. Cr2. The sequence goes on along the minus strand of NZ_CAUVXG010000030.1, from coordinate 37,995 downwards.
CCGCCACACGCCAGACGAGGAGCGCCATGACCGAGACCCGTGGCACGAAGTCGAGCCGGTCCGCTGGTAAGAGCACCGGCCTGACGGTCGGACGTGTCCATACCTCGCCCGGGGTCCATCCCTACGACGAGGTCACCTGGGAGCTGCGGGACGTCGTCATGACCAACTGGCGGGACGGTTCGGTCAACTTCGAGCAGCGCGGGGTGGAGTTCCCCGACTTCTGGTCGGTGAACGCCACGAACATCGTCACGAGCAAGTACTTCCGTGGCGCGTTGGGCAGCGCCACCCGCGAATGGTCCCTGCGCCAGCTCATCGACCGGGTCGTGCGCACCTACGCGGCGGCCGGGCTGCAGAACGGGTACTTCGCGTCGGAGACCGACGCCGAGGTCTTCGAGCATGAACTGGCGTGGATGCTGCTGCACCAGGTCTTCAGCTTCAACAGCCCCGTGTGGTTCAACGTCGGCACCGCGGCGCCGCAGCAGGTCTCAGCCTGTTTCATCCTCGCCGTCGACGACACGATGGAGTCGATTCTCAACTGGTACCGGGAAGAGGGTCTGATCTTCAAAGGCGGGTCCGGTGCCGGCCTGAACCTGTCGCGCATCCGCTCGTCCAAGGAACTGCTGTCCTCGGGCGGCACCGCGTCCGGACCGGTCAGTTTCATGCGCGGCGCTGACGCCTCGGCTGGAACGATCAAGTCGGGTGGTGCGACCCGGCGAGCCGCGAAGATGGTCGTGCTCGACGTCGACCATCCCGACATCGTCGACTTCGTCGAGACCAAGGCGCGTGAGGAAAGCAAGATCCGGGCATTGCGGGATGCCGGCTTCGACATGGATCTCGGCGGCCGCGACATCGTCTCGGTGCAGTACCAGAACGCCAACAACTCGGTCCGGGTGACGGACGAGTTCATGCGGGCGGTGGTCGACGACACCGACTTCCACCTGCGGGCCCGGCTCGATGGACGGATCATCGAGACTGTCCGGGCGCGGTCGCTGTTCCATACGATCGCGATCGCCGCGTGGGACTGCGCGGATCCGGGGATCCAGTACGACGACACGATCAATGACTGGCACACCTGCCCGGACTCCGGCCGGATCAGTGCCAGCAACCCGTGCAGCGAGTACGTGCACCTGGACAACTCCAGTTGCAACCTGGCGTCGCTGAACCTGATGCGGTTCCTGCGCGACGATCTGACCTTCGACGGCGAGGCGTTCATCGCCGCCGTCGAGCTGGTCATCACCGCGATGGACATCTCGATCTGTTTCGCCGACTTCCCGACCCCGGAGATCACCCGGGTGACCCGGATGTTCCGTCAGCTCGGGATCGGCTACGCCAACCTCGGCGCGCTTCTCATGGCGACGGGCCGCGCGTACGACTCCGATGGAGGCCGGGCGATGGCTGCCGCGATCACCGCCCTGATGACGGCCGTGGCCTACCGGCGCTCCGCGCAACTCGCCGGCACAGTCGGGGCCTACGACGGTTTCGCGGCCAACGCCCACGCCCATCGCCGAGTGATCCGTAAGCACGCCGCCGCGACCGACACGGTCCGCACGGTCGAAGCGGACGACACCCGGGTGCTCGCCCTGGCCGCCGGCGAATGGGCCCGCGCCCACGCCTTGGGCGAGAAGCACGGATGGCGCAATGCGCAGGTCAGTCTGCTCGCCCCAACCGGCACGATCGGGTTGGCGATGGACTGCGACACCACCGGCATCGAACCCGACCTCGCGCTGGTGAAGATGAAGAAGATGGTCGGCGGATCCAGCATGCGGATCGTCAACCAGACGGTTCCAGCCGCGCTGCGGGCGCTGGGCTACCCCGACGAGACGGTTGAGGCGATCGTCGAGTACGTGGCCGAGCACGGCCATGTACTCGACGCGCCGGGCCTGCGCCACGAGCACTACGAGGTCTTCGACTGCGCGATCGGTGAACGGGCGATCAGCCCGATGGGACACATCCGGATGATGGCGGCAGTTCAGCCGTTTCTGTCCGGAGCCATTTCGAAGACCGTCAACATGCCGGCGGCGGCGACCGTCGAGGATGTCGAGGGGATCTATCTGGAGGGCTGGCGGCTCGGGCTGAAGGCCCTGGCCATCTACCGCGACAACTGCAAGGTCGGCCAGCCGCTGTCCGACCTGCGTGGCGCGCGGCGGTCCGCGGGTGCGGCCGGCCCGGCGCAAGAAGAGTTCCAGCCCGTCCGCCGTCGCCTGCCGAAAATCCGGCCGTCGCGGACCGTGTCCTTCTCGGTCGGCGGCGCAGAAGGCTACATGACCGCCGGATCCTACCCCGATGACGGTCTCGGCGAGGTCTTCATCAAGATGTCGAAGCAGGGCTCGACCCTGTCCGGTGTGATGGACGCGTTTTCCATCGCGATCTCGATCGCACTCCAGTACGGCGTCCCGCTGGAGACCTACGTCCGCAAGTTCATCAACATGCGTTTCGAACCGGCTGGCATGACCGATGACCCCGATGTCCGTATAGCCCAGTCTATGATGGACTACCTCTTCCGCCGCCTGGCGCTGGACTACCTACCCGAGGAGACCCGGGTGGAGCTCGGTGTGTTGAGCGCCCAGGAACGGGCGCGTCAGCTCACCGGACAGTATGGCGGGTCCGGCGCCGTCGAGGCATCGGATGATCCAGCGGCGCCGGTGGCTGGCGACGTGGTCGACGCGGTGCGCCACGCCGGCCACGAGCACCCCTTTGCGCTCACGCGACGGACCGTCCAGGTTCGCGATTCCCTTCCGCCGGAAGTCCCATCAGGGGAGTCGCTGTCGGCGCAGAACGTGGTCGACGCGCCGCTGTGCTTCACCTGCGGGGTGACCATGCGGCCGGCCGGTAGCTGTTACGTCTGCGAACAGTGCGGTTCCACCAGCGGCTGCAGCTAGGCGGCCACGTGCTCCGATTGCATGCATACTTGCATGTATGGTGGCTCTGCAGATTCGTGATGTTCCGGAAGAGATCCGTGACCGGCTGGCGGCGATTGCCCTGGAACGCGGTCAGTCACTGCAGACCTACCTCCTGGACATCGTGCGGGACGAGGTGCGCCGGCGTGACAACCTGGCCGTCCTGGAAAGGTTCTCCCGTGGTTCCTATGGCACGAACCTGGCGCTCGGGGACATTGTGAACACGCTCCGAGCGGAGCGGGCCGCACGGGGCTTCTCCCTGGGCGTCCCGGAAGACGAAACATGATCGTCGTTGATGCTTCTGTGTTCGCCTTCTGCCTACTCGACGACGGTGGCATCGGGGAGCGCTGCCGTTCGGTGCTTCGTGCGGACGACCGGTGGATCGCGCCCGAGCACTGGATGGTCGAGGTGCTGTCGGCGATCCGTGGCAACCTGCTCGCTGGAAAAATCAGTCAGCGCCATGCGGCGGACGCGCTCGAGGCACTCGCCGCGCTTGAGCCGGTGGTTCCCCATACCCGTGTACTGCTACCGCGCATGTGGGAACTTCGTGCCAACCTCACCGCGTATGACGCGGCCTACGCGGCAGCCGCCGAGACATACGGCTGTGTTCTGGTGACCACTGACGGTCGAATGGCCCGCTGCGGTGCCCTGCGTTGCCCAGTCGAGATCATCACCTGACGTCTTGACCGGTGGGTGGCGGGTACGGACATCGGTTGAGGGTTGCCGTATTGCGATCATTCCGAGATCCGGCTGGGGTTGTTTCCATATAGGTTGTCTGTTGTGTCTGAGCTCGATATCGACTCGTGGATGTGGAGAGCTCAAGAGATAGTTAGTTATTCACGACACACCGGCCGATCTGCGGGGTAGTCTTCGCGACAGCGGGTGCAGCGTCCCGAGGGCGAGGGTCTACACTGCTTCGTAGACCCGGCGATCGCTTACGTCCGGTTGTGTCTGAACGCGGAATGGGAGAGACGTCGCCAGACGTTGCCCATACGTGCAAGCACCAAGACCCGCCACCCGCACCGACCTTCGGATCTGCTACTGATGACGCTGCCTGCCCTGGAACTTCATGAGCGCCCCGACGAGCCGCGTACACGTGCCACGAGCACGCGACGCACCCGCCGGACGGCCACTCCTGCACGCACGACGCCTGGCCGTGGCCTGGCGGCCGTGCCCGATGATACCGACGAACTCGACGTTACTCAGGTCGCCGAGCTTGTCGCGCGTGGGCGCGAATCCGGCGAACTGAGTCGCGCCGAACTTCGCGAAGCACTCGAGACCGCTGACCTCGGTCTCGAACTACTTCCCGTCCTGATTGCCCGGTTGACCACCCTCGGCGTCGAGGTCCTCGACGAGGAGGAGCCAACAGGTGGAGCGCCGGCTGCCCGCGCAACCTCGGAGCATGCCGGAACCGCCGACCTCGTGCGTATGTACCTGCGCGAGATCGGCAAAGTACCCCTGCTCAACGCCGCGCAGGAAGTCGAACTGTCCAAGCGGGTCGAGGCTGGCCTGTTCGCCGAGTACAAGCTGGAGACCGACTCCGACCTGGAGCCGGTACTGCGGCGTGACCTCCAGACCCTGGTCCGGGACGGGCATGCGGCGAAACAGCAACTGGTCTCGGCGAACCTGCGTCTTGTGGTCTCGGTCGCCAAGAAGTACAGCGGTCGCGGCATGACCCTGCTCGACCTGGTCCAGGAGGGCAACCTCGGTCTGATCCGCGCGGTCGAGAAGTTCGACTACGCCAAGGGCTACAAGTTCTCGACCTATGCCACCTGGTGGATCAGGCAGGCGATCGGTCGGGCACTGGCGGACCAGGCCAGGACCATCCGGATCCCGGTCCATGTCGTCGAGCAGATCAACAAGATCACGCGACTGCAGCGCCAGCTCGTCTCCACGCTCGGTCGGGAGCCGACCGACGAGGAGCTTGCGCTGGAGCTCGACATGCCGATCGAACAGGTCGTCGAACTCCGTCGGTACGCCCAGGACACGGTCAGCCTGGAGACCGCGGTAGGCGACGACGGCGACTCCGTTCTCGGTGACTTCATCGAGGACGCGGACGCCACCTCGCCCGCGGACGCCGCCTCCTACGGCGCCATGCAGGACGAGATCGAGGGTGTGTTGAGCGGGCTCACGCCACGTGAACGTGAGGTCATGCGGCTGCGATTCGGTCTTGCCGACGGCAAGCAGCACACGCTTGCCGAGGTAGGCAACCGTCTCGGACTGACCCGCGAGCGGATTCGCCAGATCGAGCGCGACACCCTTCGTGAACTGCGTAAGCCTGCGGTCGCGAGCAGACTGCGGGAGTTTCTCGACTGATGCAGCCGGGGACGTGGCACGTCTGGTGATGTAGTGCGTTGTCGTGGTGGAGATCCCCTGTCCGGTCACCGGGCAGGGGATCTCGCTTTGCCAGCGGATGTGGGGCTGTTGGTGGATGTGCCGGTGAACCTGCCGGTCAGTGGGCCGCGGGTGAGATGAACGGCAGCAGCGCCTCGGGGTTCGCGACCGCGCCGAGGCTGACGGCCTGCTCCAGGGGCGCGCCCAGCAGCAGACGCCGGACTGGTACCTCGAGCTTCTTGCCGCTGTGGGTGCGCGGGATCGCGGCGACCTGCTCGACCCGGTCGGGTACATGACGTGGGCTGAGATCATGACGGATCGTGGTCAACAAGGTGTTCATGAAGGCGCCGTCGAGCGTCTTGCCGTCGTCCAACGCGACGTACAGCACGAGTTCGCCGGGCCGCTCGGCGGTCGAGGTGTCAATCACGAGGCTGTCCGCGACGCCGGGGGTGTTCTCCACCACCTGGTACAGCTCGGCGGTACCGATCCGGACACCACCACGGTTCAGCGTCGCGTCCGAGCGGCCATATATGATCATGGCGCCGTCGGGGGTGATCCGAGCCCAGTCGCCGTGGCGCCACACCCCGGTGTAGGTCGAGAAATAGGACGTACGGAGCTGGGAGCCGTCCTCATCGCCCCAGAGGAACAGCGGCATCGAGGGCATCGGAGCGGTGATCACCAGTTCGCCGATCTCGTCGAGGAGCTCCTTGCCGTCGTCATCGAAGATGCTCACCGCGCAACCGAGCCCGCGCGTGGCGATCTCCCCTGCGCGCACCGCAAGGGTGGGCAGGCCCATTGCGACGGCCGTGCAGAGGTCCGTGCCGCCGCTGATCGATGAGAGCATGAGGTCGGAGCCGACCGCGTCGTAGACCCAGGTGTAACCGTCCGGGGACAGCGGCGCACCCGTGGAGCCGATGGTGCGAATCGCGGCGAGGTCCGCGATCTCCCGGGGGACGATGCCCGAGCGTTCACACGCGGTCAGAAAACCTGGGCTGGTTCCCAGACAGGTGACGCCGACAGCTTCGGCGAGCCGCCACAGGGCGCCCAGGTCGGGAAATTTCGGGCTGCCGTCGAAAAGAACCACGGTCGCTCCGGTCAGCAGGCCGGACACGAGCAGGTTCCACATCATCCAGCCGGTACTCGTCACCCACAGAAAGCGGTCGTCGGGGCCCAGATCGAGATGGAGCACCAGCGACTTGAGGTGCTCCAGGAGGATTCCGCCATGGCCCTGCACGATCGGTTTGGGCTGGCCGGTCGCACCCGAGGAGTACAGGATCCACAGCGGCGCGTCGAAGGGAACCCGATGGAAGACGGGGAGCTGATCCTCGGACCCCGCCAGGAGATCCTCCCAGGAGATGACAGCCGGCAGAGCGGCCTGGTGGGCACGCTCGACGGCGTCCGCGGCCAGGTAGGGAATGACGACAGTCGCGCGCAGATCAGGTAGGCGGTCAGCTGCCGCGCCGAGCACACCGAGCGTGTCGAAGGAGTTGCCGCCGTAGGTGTAGCCGTCCACTCCGATGAGCACCGTCGGGGTGATCTGAGCGAAGCGGTCGGCAAGGGCGGTGGACCCCAGGTCCGGGGAACAGGACGACCAGACCGCACCGATGGCGGCGGTGGCAAGCATCGCCACCACCGCATGGACGCAGTTCGGCAGCACCGCGCAGACCCGATCGCCAGGGCTGACACCCAGGCGTCGCAGCCCGGCCGCCGCCGCCGCGACCTCGCGGCGGAGCTCGTCCCAGGAGACTACGGCGGTGGTCGCATCCTCGCGGACGGCGATCACCGCGGGTGCGGAGCCATGCCGGGTCAGGGCGTTCTCGGCATAGTTCACCCTGGCCGTCGGGAACCACCGGGCGCCCGGCAGCCGAGCGTCGGCAAGCGCCGGGCCGTCCCCGCGGTCGCCCTCGACTGCGCAGAAGTCCCAGATCGAGTCCCAGAACCCATCAAGGTCGTCCACCGACCACTGCCACAGGGCGTTGGCGTCCGCCAGCGCTCGGCCGCGCTCAGTAGCCAGCCAGTGCAGATAGGCGGTGACGCCGGCGGCACGGACCCGTTGCGGGGACGGCGCCCACAGCCGCCGTCCCGCGGTACCCGTCCAGGGTCCGGCATTCGGCGCAACCTCGGGTTCATCACCGTGTCCAACAGCCACGGGGTCAGACCCTAACGAATTCGGGACGTCGAGATGGTCCGCCTGCCGGTCGGATCGCGTCGAAAAAATCACGCCATGCAAATGGCTGCCGCCTTTGCCCGGGTTGGTCGGGTTGA
>NZ_CAUVXG010000030.1:0-29946 GCF_963555885.1 Protofrankia sp. Cr2 | reverse complement strand
TTTCGCTGACGGTGGTGGGTCCGGGTCGACCTTGGTCGTGTGGGACGGTGACCTGGCCGCCTACGGTTTCGGGCGCACCCACCCGTTGAACCCCGTCCGGCTTGAACTGACCATGGACCTGGCCGCGCGTACCGGGGTTCTGGACGGCCCCAATGTGGCGGTCCAGCCGGGCTGGCTCGCAACGGATGACCTGATCGAGCTTGTACACGACCCCGCTTACCTCCAGGCGGTGCGTCGGGCCCCGCAGTACGCCTCGCGTGGCTTGGCGGCCATGTTCGGCCTGGGAACGCCGGACAATCCCGTCTTCGAGTCCATGCACACCGCTGCCGCCCGCATCACCGGGGCGACCCTGGCAGCGGCCGAAGGTGTGTGGACGGGACGTCACGGCCACGCGGTGGCTCCTGCCGGCGGGCTGCACCACGCGATGCGGGTTGCTGCCAGCGGGTTCTGCGTCTACAACGACCCGGCGGTGGCGATCGCCTGGTTGCTGCGTAACGGCGCCGCCCGGGTGGCCTATGTCGATGTGGACGTTCACCACGGGGATGGCGTCCAGGCCGCGTTCTACGATGATCCGCGGGTATTGACGATCTCGCTGCACCAGTCCGGCCGGACCCTGTTTCCCGGAACCGGTTTCCCGGACGAATCCGGGGTGGGGGAGGCGTGTGGCATGTCGGTCAACGTGGCGTTGCCGCCCCGTACCGGTGACGCCGGCTGGCTGCGGGCGTTCAGCGGCGTGGTACCGGTGCTGCTGCGTGCGTTCGCCCCTGAGATCCTGGTCACCCAGCACGGATGTGACACTCATTTCCTCGATCCGCTCGGGGATCTGACACTGTCGGTCGAGGGACAGCGTGCGTCCTACCAGTCCCTGCACGATCTGGCACATGAAGTGTGCGGTGGACGATGGGTTGCCTGTGGTGGTGGCGGCTACGCGCTCGCGTCGGTGGTGCCGCGCGCATGGACCCACCTGTTGGCCATCGCCGGTCATGTGCCGTTGGACTGCTCGCGACCGGTGCCGGACGACTGGCGCCACGCCGCCGACGCCCGAGTTCGTGCGGCGACTGGTGCGGCGCTCACCGGCGGTTCCGTACCCGAACGCTTCGGTGACGGCGTCGACATCGCCTTTCATCCCTGGGACGCCGGGGAGGGCGATCCGGATGACCCGCTGGACCGCGCGGTGGCGGCCACTCGGCGAGAGATCCTTCCGTTGCACGGTCTCGACCCCCTCGTTGACAGATGAGTGACACGGCGAGGTGGGATGCGGACGTCATCCTCGCTGACGGGGGTACCGCCCGGCTGCGTCGGGTCGTTCCCGGTGACGGTGATCGGCTGCGTGCTTTCTGGGGCCGGCTGTCGACGCGCACCATCTACTTCCGCTACTTCAGCGCGCGTGGGCCGCTCACCGACACCGACATTCGGCGGATGACCGTTGTCGACCAGTGGGTGCGGGGAGCGTTGGTGACCCTCATCGGCGACGAGATCGTGGCCATCGCCCACTGGGAGGGCACACCGGCGGCGTCGTCGGATGCCGAGCATGACCAGCTGGACTCGGACGGGCCGTCCCCGGCGGGCGCGCGTCCGGCGCCGACTGCTGAGGTCGCCTTTCTCGTGGAGGACGCGCATCAGGGACGCGGCCTGGGATCGGTCCTGCTGGAACATCTGGCGGCCGCGGCTGCCGAACGCGGGATCCGCCGTTTCGACGCCGACGTGCTCGGCGAGAACCGCCAGATGATCGGAGTCTTCCTGGACGCCGGGTACACCGTGTCGCGAACGTGGGACAGCGGTGCGGTCCGGATGTCGTTCGAGATCGCGCCGACGCAGACCTCGGTGGACGTCATGCGTGCCCGCGAACACCACGCGGAGGCCGCGTCGATCGTCCGGCTGATGCACCCCCGCTCTGTCGCGGTGATCGGGGCTTCCCGGGATCGCAACGCGGTCGGCCAGATCGTCTTCCGACATCTGCTGGCCGGTGGGTTCGCCGGCCCGGTATACCCCGTCAACCCCGCCGCGGCCGACGTTCCGGGCGCGGTCGCGTCCGTGCGGGCGGTCGCCTCGGTAAGCGACATCGACGGCCCGGTGGACCTGGCCGTGGTGTGCGTGCCGCCGCGTAACGTGCCCGAGGTCCTGGACCAGTGTGGCCGCAAAGGCGTACGCGGCCTGGTGATGCTCACCGATCTCGGCGACTACCAGGCGGAGATCGAGGTCACGGCCGCGGCCCGTGCGTTCGGTATGCGCCTGGTGGGCCCGGCGAGCCTTGGCATCCAGAATCTCGCCACCGGGCTGAACGCGTCGTTGGCAGGCCGGATGCCCGCGCCCGGACGGGTCGGCTGCTACTCACAGTCCGGACCGCTCGGCGCGGCGCTGCTGGAGGCGGCCGCCGCCCGCGGGGTCGGTCTGTCGAGTTTCGTCTCGGCCGGTGACCGGGTCGACGTCAGCGGTAATGATCTTCTGCAGTTCTGGGAGGAGGATCCGGCCACCGACGTGGTCTTCATGCACGTCGAGACCTTCGGGAACCCACGGAAGTTCGCCCGGCTCGCCCGCCGGGTCGGCCGGCGCACGCCGGTGGTCGTGGTGACCAGCGGCCGCTCGACCCTGGATGACGCGTTACTGCGTCAGACCGGAGTGATCAGGGTTGACCGGATCTCCCAGGGTTTCGACGTCGCGATGCTGTTGACCTCCCAGCCACTGCCGGCCGGCCGGCGGGTCGCGGTCGTCGGTGACTCCCGGGCATTGGTCTGGCTGACCTGCCAGGCGGCGGAGGCATCCGGCCTCGCGGTGGAGCGGATCCTGCTGCCGGGCGGCACCCCGCCCGAGGCGTTCACCGAGGTTCTCATCGACGCCGCCGGTCGTGCGGACGCTCTGATCGCGACGGTGGTCCGCCTGGCGCCGGCGCAACCCGGTCCGGTCGCCAGGGCCGTCGCCGCGGCCGCCAGGGTCGTCGACGTGCCCGTTCTTGCGACGGTTCTGGGCACCGAGGTACCACCGGACCTCGCTGGTGTGCCGGGCTATCCGTCACCGGAGGGCGCCGTGGCGGCGCTGGTGCGGGCCGTGTCATACGCCGAGTGGCGCGCGGAACCGACCGGTTCGGTACCCGAGCTCACCCGGCGGGCCAAGGAGGCCCGGACGCTGCTCGCAGGCTGTTCCGGTCCGATCGACGAGACCCGGGCGGCCGATCTGCTCGACTGCTACGGCATCGACGTCCAGCCGTTCATCACCGTCACCTCCGCCGATGAGGCGGTGCTGGCCGCGGAGCGGCTCGGATGGCCGGTGGCCCTCAAAGCGCGCGCCCGTCCGTATCGACACCGCCCCGAGCTCGGTGGGCAACGGCTCGACCTGTCCGGTCCGGCGGCGTTGCGGGCGGCCTGGTCGGCGATGCTCACCCGACTCGGTGACGTGCAGGGTGATGACGTGCAGGGTGATGACGTGCAGGGTGATGCCGCGCAGCTCGCCACGAGTGGGTCCTTCGCGGTGCAGCGGATGGCCCCGGCGGGTGTTGCGGTGGTGATCGGTTCTCTGGAGCATCCGCGATACGGGCCGCTGGTGTCCTTCGGGTTGGCGGGACCGGCCACGGATCTGCTCGGGGACCGTGCCCACCACGTCCTGCCGCTCACCGACTCCGATGCGGCGCGGTTGGTGCGGTCGGTGCGGGCCGCCCCGCTGCTGTTCGGTTACCGAGGCGCGGAGACGGTCGACGTGGCCGCCCTCGAGCTTCTGCTCATGCGGGTCGCACGGCTCGCGGACGACCTGCCGGAGGTGGCATCGCTCACGCTGAACCCGGTGATTGTCTCGAAGTCGTCGCTTACCGTGCTCTCGGCTGAGGTCGTCGTGGGCCGCGGCCTGCCCCGCGTGGACGCCGGGCCGCGCAAACTGTGGGCACCCGCGCCGAAGCACGGACCCGATCAGGTCCATGGACACGTCAGTGATCAGGTATTGGAAGTGATCAGCTCCTCACTCGATGTTGCGGACGCTTCGGGCCCGGGGTCGGCTCCCGGCGCGGTGTGACCATGAACGGTCGGCAACCGGAGGATGGCCGGAAATGTCAGGGGTAGTGCATTGAGCACAACGTTGCCCCACCGTCCACAATCTTTTCCCATGACGACGCCGTTCCCTGAGGAGCCGCCCGGACCTCCGTCGGCCGGGTTGACGGGTGATCAGGCCGGCGAGAACGGCGATGGCGCTGATGGCGCTGATGGCGCTGACACAACCGGCAACGGTGCTGCGGGGATCCACGGACTCGATGCGGTGGCTACCGGCGAGGGTGCGACCATCGATCTACTGACGGCGCTTGTCGCCCGGGCTCCGGTCGGTCTCGCCCTCTATGACACCGCGGGGCGCCATCTGCAGGTCAACGACGTCCTGGCCAGGCTGAACGGCCGTCCCGCCGCGGACCACATCGGTCGCACCATGGCGGAGCTCCTGGGTGACGTCGGCCATGAGATGCACCAACTGCTGCAGCGTGTGGTCGCCACCGGTGAGCCTGTGGTGGATCTGGAGGTCAGTGTCGCGACCGGCGGCCGGCAACCGCGCCAGACCTGGACCGTCAGCTGGTATCCGGCAATGGACGTCCGGGGCGTGCTGCTCGGAGTAGTCCTGGTCGCCACGGATGTCACCGCGCTGCGCGATGCCCGCGGCGAGCTGGCTCGGGGCGAGGCCCGGTGCCGGGCGTTGGCCGAGGCCGCAGCCGCAGACGCGGACGCCTTCCACACGGATGCTCAGGGCGGCCTGGATGTCGACCTGCCGCGGTGGCGTGCGATCACGGGTCAGCGACGGTCGGAGATCACCGGGTTCGGCTGGCTTGACGCGGTGCATGTGCAGGACCGTGACCGGGTCGCGCGGGCCTGGCGGCAGGCGGTCGAGCGGCGCAGCGCCTTCGACGCGGAGTTCCGGCTCGTCGACTCGGTCGGCTCGGATCGCGTCCTCGCCCTGCGGCTCCTGCCCGTCACCGGAGATGATCGCCCGGTCGAATGGATCGGTACGGCTCGTGACATCACCGAGGTGCGCGCTGCCGAGGCGGTCCACAGCGCGCTGGCAGCGCGCGCGCAGAGCGCGGCCGAACAGACTGAGCGCCTTCGGTTCGTCACCGCTGCGCTCTCGCGCGCGGTGACCGTCGACGAGGTGGCAGCCGTCGTGCTCGACGCCGGGCGCCAGGCGCTGGGCGCCTCCGGGCGGGGGGTGGCGCTGGTCGACCAGAATAGCGACCGCCTGCGTTTTCGGTCCCTTCTCGGTTATCCGCAACGGTTCGTCAGCAGCTGGTCCGACATCAACCTGGGTGCGGTTCACCCGGTGCCGGAGGCCATTCGGGGCGGTCGGGCGCTGTTCCTGTCCGGCCGGGCGGAACTGGCCGGGCGCTGGCCCGTGCCAGAACTGGTAGCGAGCGTGACCGACGCCGATGAGCAGGCGTGGGCGATCCTTCCACTGGCCACAGCGGACGCCCCGTTCGGCGCACTGCTCTTCGGTTTCCACGCGCCGCACGAGTTCTCGCCGGAGGACCGCACCTACCTGACCGCACTCGCCGACCAGTGCGCCCAGGCGCTTGAGCGCGCCACGCTGTTCGAGCGCGTTCTCGCCGAGGCGGCGTCGAGCCGCCGGGCGGAGGAGATGGCGCGGACCGCCGAGGCCGCCGCGCGTGAGGCCGGCCGCCGCTTGGAGCTCCTGGCCCGCGCGACCGGTGCGGTCGCGAGCGCGCTGGAGCCGGAACGGGCGCTGCGGGCGCTCACCGATGTCGTCGTCGGCGAACTCGCCGACTCCTGCGCGGTCTACCTGGTCGAGTCCGGCCGAACCCGCCAGGGCGGCGAGGCCGGCGAGGCCGGCGAGACCGCTGCGGCGCCCGAGGCGCCGGTTCTGCGGCGGGCCGTCGCCTCTGTTCGTCCCGGCCTCACCCAGTTGCCGATGCCCCGGGCGCGGATCGGCCCGTGGCCGCAGGCCAGCCCGGTCCACCTCGCCGCACTCACCGGGCGTAGTCACATTGCACCGCTGGACGGTGCATCGTGGTTGTCATCCACGGAAATGGCCCGCTGGATGCGACACGTGGGGGCGCACACTCTCGCCGCTGTGCCCTTGATCCTGCGCGGTCAGGTGGCCGGTGTGGTCAGTCTCATGGCAGCCGGAGACCGCGCGCCGTTCACCGGGGCGGACGTCGCGTTCCTGGAGGAACTCGCCGCGCGCGCCGCGGTCGCGGTCGAACACGCCGAGCTCTACCGCCGGAGCAGGGACACCGCGCTGACGCTGCAACGCAGTCTCCTGCCGCTGGCCGTGGTCGAGCCCGAAGGATTGGAGATCGCAGCCCGCTACGTGCCGGGCGTCGCCGACACGGAGGTCGGTGGTGACTGGTTCGATGTCATCGACCTCGGCGCGGGTCGGGTGGGGCTGGTCATCGGCGATGTCATGGGCCGAGGGGTCCGGGCGGCGGCGATCATGGGCCAGCTGCGAACCGCGGTGCGTACCTGCGCGCGCCTCGAGCTGTCGCCGTACGAGGTGCTGACGCTTCTGGACAGCGTGGTCTGCGAGATCGACGAAGGTCAGATCGCGACCTGTATTTACGGGGTCGTCGAGCCGCACACCGGCCTGCTGACGCTGGCCAACGCGGGCCATCCGCCGCCTCTGGTCGTGGCGCCGGACGGGCTGGTGTCGCGGCTCTACATGGAGGTCGGCACTCCGCTGGGCCTCGGTCGCGGCGACGTCAAGGAGTACACCGTCCGGCTGCACCGGGGTGCGTTGTTGGTGCTGTTCACCGATGGGCTGGTGGAGAGCCGTGAGCGCGACATCGACGCCGGGGTCTCAGATCTGGCCGCGGTGCTCTCCCGCCAGAACGGATCGCTGAGCCGGCGTGCGGATCATGCGCTTGCGGCGCTGGGGCGGGACGAGGGCCACGACGATGATGTGGCGCTGCTGCTGGTCGGACTTCCCGACACCGACTCCAGCGGGGCGACCCGCTTCGCCGAGATTGCTGTGCCCGCGGGGCCGGCCGGGCTCGGCGAAGCCCGTGGGCGTGCCCGCGCCCTGCTGACGGGCTGGTTGGTCGAGGCCGACATCGTCGATTCGGTGGTGCTGCTGATGTCGGAGCTCGTCACCAACGCCCTGGTGCACGGCCGCTCCCCGTTGTCCGCGCGATTGCGCCGGACCGGATCGAGAGTGATCGTGGAGGTCGCGGACGGTGATCCGCGGATGCCTCGACGGCGGCACGCGGACGTCGACGACGAGGGCGGCCGCGGTCTTGAGCTGGTGTCCCTGATCGCCTCCAGATGGGGGACCCGGTCGGCTGGCGCAGGCAAGGTCGTCTGGGCGGAGATCGCCGCGCCGCTGGTGCCGTGAGCGGTTGCCGACGCCATTGGCTTGTGGATCCACCGAGAGGTGGGTCACCATCCATGGGGGCGCGGCGGCCCGGTCTGCGCTGTGCCGTGACGGGTCGCGTAACGTGAGGTCCGTGGCGGATGTGGTGTTGCGCCTGGATGCGGTAACCGTTGTACGGGATGGTGCGTCGCTGCTTTCCGACATCCACTGGACGGTCGCGGACGGTGAGCGCTGGGTCATTCTCGGGCCGAACGGCGCCGGGAAGACAACCCTGCTTCAGGTGGCGGCGAGTCGGATTTTCCCCACTCGGGGAACGGTGGACCTACTCGGCAGTCGGCTTGGCGAGCGTGATGTCTTCGACGTCCGCAGCCGCGTGGGTCTGACGAGCTCCGCCGTGGCTGACGTCCTGCCCGCGGGCGAACGTGTTGTCGACGTGGTCATGACCGCGGCCTGGAACGTGGTCGGACGCGCCGGGGAAAAGTACGGCGACGACGACCTGGACCGGGCGCGAGAGCTACTCGTCCAGGTCGGGTGCAGGAATCTTCTCGAGCGGCGATACGGCACTTTGTCCGAAGGGGAGCGCAAACGCGTCCAGATCGCGCGTGCGCTGATGACGGACCCCGAGCTACTCCTGCTGGACGAACCGGCGGCTGGGCTCGATCTGGGCGCCCGTGAGGCCCTACTCAGACGCCTCACCCGGTTGGTCGCCGATCCCCGCTCGCCCGTGACGGTCATAGTCAGCCACCACGTCGAGGAGATTCCGCCGGGCATCACGCACGCGCTGCTGCTGCGTGCCGGCAAAGTGGTGGCGGCTGGGGACGTCGAGGCGGTCCTGACCGGGCCGGGGCTCTCTGCGTGTTTTGGTATTCCCCTTGATGTCGTGGCCGGTGGCGGTCGGTTCGCCGCGCGGTTGGCGCCCGCCTTCGACGGTCCGGCACGCAGGTCGGCCCCGGCCCCGGCCCGGCCGCGGGGCGCCCGAGTCTGATCCGCCTGGCCTAGAGGGCCAAAGGGCGCGCGAGGATCGTCAGATCGCGCGCCCGCAGGCTGCAGTTTCTCTGGAATCAGCGGGAACGGGCGTCGTCCAGCAGGGCCCACAGCCACCCTGGCCCGGCGCTGGCCGCGCCCGCGGCAGCGGCCCTACGGCGAAGCTCCCGGTCGGCGGTGACGACGAGAACCGGACCAACCTGTCGGTGGATCTGGTCGACCACGGCATCGTCGCCCGAGCCGGCCGCGTGGACGACCACAAGCCGGGCGATGGTGGGATCCGGTCCCGCGGGAACCCCGGCTCGGGCCACGCCTTCGAGCACCACGACCAGCCGGGCGGGCGGAGCCCGGTGGCGCGTCCCCTGGTGGCTCGTATCCGGGTCGAGCTCGGACGCGCATGGGTAGAGCTCAGACAGCCGGAGCTCAGGCAGCCAGAGTTCAGACAGCCTTTGGTGGAGGCGTAACGCGGCACCCGCGCGGTCGCGCCACCATCCGTCCGGGCGGGCTCCTATCACATTTGCGGCATCGACGATCCATGTCCGCTCATCCATCGTGCTCCCCGCTCTCGACGCTCTCCCCGCTCTACCAGACTGTGAATCGGATGAGCCCAGCCGCGGCCCGTTCGTGGTGTAAGACATTCGCCGGCGCGGATCCTTGATGGCGTTGCGTGGTGCTCACTCTGCCTTCCGGACCGTGACATCCTTGTCTGTGCCGACGACCGGCGTTTCGGATCGGAAGTCGCGATTCGGCGACAACGCATGATCAAAATTTATCCCGACGGTGGCACCCGCTCCTTTGGGTTGACGTGACTCACGTCAACCCGATGCCTCTTGTGTGGCGTCCATGACGCCGCGCAGAGCATGTCCGTGGGCGATGCCAGTCGCGCGTGTCCGAACCAGCCGTTACAGTTCTTCCTGATGACGTGGTAATAATAGTCCCGAGAGTTCCTGGGTTCGCTGACCTGAAGGAGAGTGGCATGGCGCAGAAGACCATCGTGTCGTTGATTGACGATCTCGATGGACACGAGGCTGATGAGACTGTTCGGTTCGGACTGGACGGCGCTTCGTACGAGATCGATCTGTCCGAGAAGAACGCCACCAAGCTGCGTGAGTCGTTGGCTCCGTTCGTTGGAGCGGCGCGTCGGTCCGGTGGCCGGGCAACTGCCGCCCGGCGTGGCCCGCGTGGCGCTTCTCGCCGTACCGGGGGTACAGACCGTACTGCCGACATTCGTGAGTGGGCGCGCTCGAACGGTTACACGGTCAGTGACCGCGGTCGTATCGCATCCAACATCGTCGAGGCGTACGACAAGGCTCACTGAGTGGCTCTCGGTCGCATTCGTCCAGCTGGCCAAAGGCCGCGCGATCATAGCTCTATTTCGCGTGACCGGAGGCCACAAGGGACGCGGTGCGACCGAGCAGCGGCCCATGGAGCGGTGGGGTTCTGCCGCGGTGGTACCGGCATACGGAGGTCGGACCTCTGGTTGGTACCACTTGCGTCCCATATGGGGGTATGTGGCAACCGCTGTTTCCTGGGCGACAGGTTGAGAAGTCGACATCCTGTCGCCCAGGTCATGTGTGGCTCAGGTCCGATGCTCGGCCATCCAGGTTTCCACCGCCGCAGCGTCGCGCGGAAGAGCCTCGGACAGGTTGCGGTGGCCGTCGTTCGTGACGAAAATGTCATCCTCAATCCGGATGCCGATCCCGCGCAGCTCGGGGGGCACCGTAATGTCATCGGGCTGGAAGTACAGGCCCGGCTCGACGGTCAGCACCATCCCGGCTACGAGCGGGCCGTCGCGGTAGGTCTCGTCACGGGCCTGTGCGCAGTCGTGGACGTCGAGTCCCAACATATGTGACGTTGAGTGCAGGGTATACCTGCGATGCATGCCGGCGTTCGGGGCTTGCGGGTCTTCTGCCAGCGACTCATCAACGCTCACCGGAAGCAGGCCCCAGTCGTGTAGCGCCTCGGCTATCACCCGCATTGCCGCTCGGTGCGGGTCACCGAACTTTGCGCCCGGTCGCACCGCGGCGATTCCCGCCTGCTGGGCCGCATGGACCACGTCGTACACCTGACGCTGCACCTCGCTGAAATGTCCGTCCACGGGCAGGGTGCGTGTGATGTCGGCGGTGTAAAGCGAGCGGGACTCCACGCCCATGTCCAGCAGGGCGAGGTCCCCAGGCCGCACCGGCCCGTCGTCACGGACCCAGTGCAGGACGGTTGCGTGGTGGCCGCAGGCAACGATCGATCCGTACCCGACGTCGTTGCCGTCGACCCTCGCCCGGCGCCAGAACGTGCCTTCCAGCCACCGTTCGCCGTTGGGCAGGCTCATCGCGTGGTCCAACTCACGTACACATTCGGAAAAGCCGAGCACGGTGGCCGCGACCGCGTTCTCCAGCATCGCGGTCTCGTAGTCGTCCTTGACCAGCCGCAGCTCGGCGAGGGCCTGCGCCAGTTCCAGGTCCCGGTCGGGCGGCCTGACCGCGCCCGGCGCGGATCTCTCCGCGCCGGCGGGGGAGTAACACAGGACCTGGCGGTCCACCGTGGTGTCCATGCCCCGCACGATCCGGGTCGTCGCCGGGGACAGCCGTGCCAGCGCGTCGGTCAGTTCGTGCAGCGGCCGGCACTCGATTTCGAAGGCCGCCGATCTCTCCCGGATCCCCGGGCGCGGACCGACCCACAGTTCGCCGTAACGCCGGTCGGTGTAGAAGGCCGAGGATGAACGATCCGACCGGTCCGCGACATACAGCACGGCTTCGTGGTCGCCGGCCGAGCTTGGCCGGAGAATCACCACTGCGTCGGGCTCATGACAGCCGGTCAGCCAGAAAAAGTCGCTTCCCGGTCGGAACGGATAATCTGTGTCGTTCGCACGCACCCGGAGCCCGCCGCTGGGTATCACCAGTGTTTCGGCCGGGAAACGCGTGCCCAGCAGGGCACGTCGCTTGGCCGTGTATGGCGCGACGTCATCACGCGACGGCGTCATCGTGGGCAGCGGGGCCCATCCGCCGGCCATGAATCGACGGAAGGCAGCCGGTGGCTGGTGATCGTGACTGGCCTGTCCCTCCCCACCGGCTTCTCCTTCGGTGCTGGCCGGGGATGATGGGACGGTTGACGTGCTGCCAGCCGCGACCGTACTGCCCGGGACCGGGGTTCGACTATCCGCGACGGTAAGCAATGTGGATCTGTCGGAGGAAGGCGGGGTTCCGCCCGAGTGCGTACTCATAGTTCCAACGGTAGGCTGTGGCGCCCGGTACGGGTAGCGTCGCAGGAGTGTCCGTGCCGCCGGGTCCTATGGATGGTCTTCTTGTCGTCGATCTCACGCGGGTATTGGCCGGGCCGTTCTCCACGTTGATGCTTGCCGACCTCGGCGCCCGGGTCATCAAGGTGGAACGGCCTGACCACGGAGATGACTCCCGATCCTACGGTCCGTTCATGGACGATCGGTCGCTGTACTTCGCCCGGGTGAACCGTGGCAAAGAGTCGGTTGCGCTCGATCTGAAGGATCCGGACGATCACGCGACGTTACTGTCCATCATCGACCGGGCCGATGTGCTGGTCGAGAACTTCCGGCCCGGCGTGATGGACCGGCTCGGTCTCGGCTGGACCGCGATGTCGCAGCGCAATCCTCGGTTGGTTTACGTGAGCATCTCGGGTTTTGGGCAGACCGGCCCCTGGCGAAGCCGACCCGCCTACGACGCGGTCGTGCAGGCCGCCGCCGGCATTATGTCGATCACCGGTTCGCCCGACGGTGAACCGGTGAAGCCGGGAGTCCCGATCGCAGACCTCGTCGCCGGGATGTACGCCTTCGGCGCCATCGGGGCCGCACTGCACGGACGGAACACCAGCGGACGCGGCACCTATATCGACATCGCCATGTTCGATGCCACACTGTCGTTGCTCGAAGGTGCCGCGTTGTCCTATCTCGCCACCGGCACAACCCCGCCACGCATAGGCAACGCACATTACTCGATCGCACCCTTCGACACGTTCGCGTGCGCGGACCGGAGTATTGTGATCTGCGCGGCAAACGACGGGCTGTTCGCCCGGTTGTGTCGGGCGCTGGATCGTGCAGATCTCGGGACCGACCCCCGCTTCGCCACCAACGGCACCCGGCTGGCCGGCCGGGAGTCGTTCAAACGCGAAGCGGAAGACACGCTACGCACCCGGCCAGCCGCGCAATGGCTCGCGATTCTGCACGAGGCGGGCGTACCGTGTGGCCTCATCAACGACGTCGCCGAAGCGGTCTCCTCGGACCAGGCCGGTTTTCGGCACATGGTGGTGGAAGCCGGGGGCCTGCCGTTGCCTGGCAATCCGGTGAAGATGCCCTATTGGCCGGATCCCTCGATCCGGCCGCCCGCTCCCGAACTCGACGCGGACGGCCCGGCCATCCGGGCGGAGTTCAACGGTCACCGATGATCGCAGCTGTCGCGGACGCGACAGCTGCGCCGGGGAACTTCTCCTCGGCCGCGGAACGTCCACAGGATTGGCGTAGGTGCCACGATGGTGCGGTGGGCGAGGGGACATGACCATGACGTGGCCGCCGGACGGCCAGGGCCAACGTGCCACGGTGGAACGGCCGCACGGCCGCGATGCGACGTCCACCGGGCGTCGCCTGGTCACCGTTGTCGCGGGGCTTCTCTCACTCCTGCTGTTGGTCGTCTCCGCCGGCGGTTGGCTGGCCCTGCGTTATTACGACGGTAAGGTCACCCGCGTCCCACTGCGCTTCCCTGCCGCCGACCGGCGGCCGGCCGACCCGGGTGGGGACACCCAGAACATCCTCCTGGTCGGGTCGGACAGTCGCGCCGGGACCGCCGGCGAGTTCGGCGAGGTCGACGGTCAACGGTCGGACACCACGATCCTGGCGCATCTGGACGCGAACGGTTCCACCACGCTCGCCTCGTTTCCGCGGGACCTGTGGGTGACGATCCCCGCCTACACCGATGCCGCGGGACACAACCACACCGGGGGAAAGTCGAAGCTCAACGCAGCCTTCGCCCTGGGCGGACCGTCCCTGCTGATACGCACCATCGAGGGCCTGACGAAGATACGCATCGATCACTACCTCCAGATCGACTTCATCGGTTTCCAGCGGATGACCGATGCGCTGGGCGGGGTGACCGTGTGCGTGAAGCCGCTGCCCAACGGGAGCAGGAGCAACCTCGACGACAAGATGTCGGGTTGGCACGGCCAGGTGGGCGACAACTCGCTCAACGGCGAGCAGGCCCTGGCCTTCGTCCGGCAGCGATACGGTCTGCCCGAAGCGGACCTCGACCGGATCCGCCGCCAGCAGCAGTTCATCGGCGTGATCTTTCGGGCGGCGACGTCGACCAGCACGTTGACCAATCCTGTCCGGCTCGGCTCGCTGATGAACGCGGTCACCTCGGCCGTCAGTGTCGATGACGCCACGTCGCTGTCGGACCTGGCGCCGCTCGCGGTCCGGCTGCGCGGTGTCGGGACCGGCGGCGTGCGTCTGGCGACCGTTCCGACATCGCCCGGCAAGATCAGCGGCCAGTCGGTGCTTGTCACCGATCCCGACAAACTCGCGTCGTTCGTGGCCGGTCTGAGCGGTCCGCAGCCGTCCGCGTCCGCCGCGTCGGCCGTCGTCCTGGTGGCTGCAGCGGTCCCTGCCGCCGCCACCACGCCCGCGGTAGCGCCACCGGTCAGTTCGTGTACCTACTGAACGTCGGGTACCTGCTGAACGTCGGGTACCTGCTGAACGTCGGGTACCTGCTGAACGTCGGGTACCTGCTGAACGTCGGGTACCTGCTGAACGCGGCCGCGCCACCGGGAGTGCGAGTGGGAGCGTGCAGGGGCGACGCCGATGCCTGCAGACGATGACGGCGGGGATTCGCCGGGCGCCACCACGGCCTTGGTCATCCCGTCGATGGCGGCGTTGAGTTCGGCGCCGAGCAGGACCGCGAGCGCGGTGATATAGAAAAAGAGAAGCGCCGCGACCGGCGCTGCCACCGAACCGTAGATCAGCTCATGGCCGAACACGGTTTCCAGGTAGAGACGTAGCAGGTAGCTGCCGACATTCCAGACCACCATGGCCAGCAGCGCCCCGGGCAGCGCGCGCCGCCACGGCCGTCTGGACGGCAGGGCCAGGTGGTAGAGGGACGCGAGCATCGCAAGTGAGAACACGGCGACCACCGGCCAGAACAGGATCTTCAACAGCCAGCCCACGACGTCGTGGTGTTCCGCGTCGAGTATCCGGGAGATCAGACCCGGCCCGAGGACGAGCGCCGGCAGGAGGATCACCCCACTGGCCACCTGCGCGAGGTAGAGCCGCAGCGCCAGCAGCCGGCTGCGTACCGCTGAGCGCAGCTCACGCTGTCCGGAGGCGATCGTGATCGTGTTGACGTAGGTGGCCATCGCCGACGATCCGGTCCATAACGACAGCAGGAAACCGATCGAGATCACGTCCGGGCGTCCGTGGGTGAGGATCTCGTTGATCGTCGGGCGGACCACGTCGTCGACGACCGCGGGCGTCAGCAGGTCGTTCGCCCCGGCCAGCAGGCTCTGACGAACGCTGTCGACGGCATCGGCACCGAGTGCATCCCCGATGTACCCGATCGTGCCGAGGACCGCCAGCAGCAGGGGCGGAAGGGACAGCAACTGCCAGAAGCCCGCCTCGGCCGCGAGCCCGAGGACGCGATCGCGCCACGCCCCCGCGACGGTCTGACGGGCGAGAGTGACAACACGCATGGACACCAGTGCGCGCGAGGTGGCCACCGCCTTCGGCGGCCGGGCCGGTGGCCCCGCGGGTAGCGCTCTGTTCGCCGTTGGCACGCGACCCACGGTACGGCCCTGGGATGGGGGACACGCTCAAGCTCGGCGGAAGGTGGCCCTTTTTACCCGCCGACGAGGGGCGCCATATCGGGGTTCCTGCCGGATCGGTGAAAGCCGATCTGGCAGGTCCGGCCGCTGACGCACTGTAGGAGACGAAGGTTCAGGGGGAAATGGTCAGTTTGTCGGTTTCGTCATGGTATTCAGCAGCCAGGGCCCGTAGCTTGGAGTCGTGGGACTTGGCGTGGTGTCGGCAGAACAGCAGTTCGCCGCCACCGGGAAGCACGACCCGCACATACGCCTGCGCGCCGCACCGGTCGCACCGGTCGAGGTTGGTCAGCGTCGGTTTGGTAGTGGTTCCAGTCACACCATCTTCAACAGTCTTCGTCGGGATTTGGTTCCGCGCCGTCGGTGTGACGGTTCCCTCACGGATGCCTTGACGAATGACCGACGTCGGCGGCTACAGTCGCGGCTGCTCGCAGCACCCCGGAAAGCCCGCAGGTGGCGACGGGACACCTCGCTACGGGCGCCGGGCGCCGAAGACGATATCGTCCCAGGCCGGCACGGACTTGCGGCCGCGGCGACCGCCGGCGCCCCGGTCAGCCGGACGACCGGGAGCACTCTGACGCCCCCGGGTCCCAGGCGACGACTGTCCGGCGTCGTCGTCGATGTCGGCCGCTGCCTCCGGGGTGGAAGGTGGCTGCGGTGCGGACTCCGCCAGACCGGATCCCGTGGGATCGGCCACCGCCGGATCAGGTCCGCCTGGATCCGCCACGATCGCTTCGGGCGCCGGGGCAGGCACGGTCACCGGGATGACCGGCACGCTCGGTGCGACCGGTACCGGCCGGACGCCGCGCACCTCCGCCACGGGCGCAGCGGGTTCGCGTCGTTGGGGCTGCACGGATCGGACCAGCGCGGCCGGTGGGGCCGGGGTGGCCGCGGGAGTCGGGGTGCGTGCGGGCGCCTCGCCGCGGGCGGCGGGCCGGGACACGCCGTGCGTCCGCCCCCGTGCCGCCGCAGGCTGGACCTGCGTGGGCGGCGGCACCGCGACCGGCGGATGAGCAACCGGCGCAACCGGCGCAGCAGCCGGCTCCTGCACAAGGGTCAGCGCGGGACCGGGCGGCCGGGTGGCGCCGGTCTGTGTGGGCAGCGGTGTGGGCAACAGCGGTGCGGTGGGTTCAACCGGTACCTCAGGAGTCACCAACGCCCGGGCGGCATCATCGTGCGGGCGCACCCGACGCACCACCGGATCCCAGGTCCAGCGCGCGCACCGGCTCTCCGAGGTCAGCTGTACCAGCCAGATCCCGTCCACCCGGCGCCAGGCGTCCCACTGTGCGCCGTCGGGGTCGTCCTGCGCGGCCATCAGCCGGGCGTCTACAACCTCGCCCAGCGGCCGGCCCGGGGCGCCACCAGGGTCCTTGGGTAGCAGCGCCGCGCGCGCCTCCTGTACCACCCGGGCCCGCTCGGCCAGCACCGGTCCCTCGTAGCGCTCCACCCGCTCGACCGGAATGCCCGCTACCCGCGCGACCTCGGCGGTCGTCTCACCAGCTCGCAGGCGCGCCTGGATCTCCCGTGGGGTCAGGGCGCTCTCCTGGCGTACCTCACTGCGTCGCGCCCCGCGCAGCGCCGCTCGCAACCGGTCGTCAACCGGTACCCGGAATTTCTCCGCGTCGGGTCCGCTCACGGTATCGGCGAGCACGAGGTAGCCGCCGTCCTCGCTGAGCGCGACCGCTCGCAGCTCACGCATGGCGCCTCCTCATCGGCGTCGTCCGAGCCCGCCATGGCACGTTTGGTAACGGTGAGTGTCCGGATTCTCGAGCCGGCCGCTCATGCTTACCACCACAGCTTGCCATCGACACACCGGTGGTGTCTCACCCCGGGAGCCGACACGCTCTGTCGGCCTCCCGCCGACACCGCGCGCAGCCCGTTCTGGGTGGTCAGGGACGGCGGCCACCGGGGGGTCGGGTGGCCGGTGGCCGGCGGCGCGGTGCCCTCGCCGGCACCTTGGGACGGGTCTGATCGCCCGCGGCGAACAGCGCGGCCCCGACGATTCCGGCATCGTTCTGCAACTGGGCGGGGACCACCTTCGTGCGGACGTCGAGACGATCGAGAAAGCGATCCGCCTTTCGGCTCGCGCCGCCGCCGATGATGATGAGATCGGGCCACAGCAGCGCTTCGAGCGCGCTCAGATAGCGGCTGACCCGCTTCGCCCACTTCTCCCAGGAAAGATCTTCGCGTTCGCGGGCTGCCTCGGAGGCCGACGTCTCCGCCTCCCGTCCACCGATCTCAAGATGGCCGAACTCGGTGTTCGCAAGGAGCTGGCCATGAAGGAACAGCGCTGTGCCGATACCGGTTCCGAAGGTCGTCATGAGGACGACACCGCCGACGTCGCGACCGGCACCGAAGGTCATCTCGGCGATTCCGGCGGCGTCGGCATCGTTGATCACCGTTACCCCGCCTGGTAGGACCGCTCCGAGGGTGGCCGCCAGGTCGGTGTCCACCCAGCTCGGGTCGACGTTCGCCGCGGTCTTGGCAATCCCGTCCTTGACTACAGCGGGAAAGGTGGCTCCGACCGGACCCGTCCAGCCGAAGTGGGCCACCACGTCCGCGACGGTCTTGGCGATGGCGCCCGGTTGTGACGGCTGCGGCGTCGGGATCCGGATGCGGGGGGCGGCGAGTGTCCCTTCGTCGATGTAGACGGGCGCACCCTTGATGCCGGTACCACCGATGTCGACACCGAAGACCTGCATTTCGCCTGTGCCCTCCCGTTGCCGCCGACCCGAGCCCACTCCACCATAGATCCGCACGCCTCGCCGGCCCATCGGGGTGTGACACCGGTATCCCGGCCCGATCTTCTCGCGTCACGCCGCGTCCCCTATTGCCGGGCGCTCTAAGCTGGGAAGGTGGCATTGTGGGACACCTTCGGTCGGGTCGCCACCGATCTGCGGGTTTCGTTGACCGACCGCTGTAATCTGCGGTGCACCTACTGCATGCCCGCCGAAGGCCTGGCGTGGTTGCCGGGGGAGGAGACTCTGACCGACGAGGAGGTCGTCCGTCTCGTTCGGATAGCGGTCACCCGACTTGGGGTGACCGAGGTCAGACTGACTGGCGGTGAGCCCACGGTCCGGCCGGGTCTGGCCGGCCTTGTCGCCCGGTTGGTGGCGTTGCATCCGTGTCCCCATGTGTCCATGACCACCAACGGCACATCGCTGACCCGCCTTGCCGTTGCGCTGCGCGCCGCCGGCATGGAACGGGTGAACGTCTCTCTTGACACATTGCGGGCCGACCGCTACGTGGCGATTACTCATCGGAACCGGCTCGCGGACGCGTGCGCGGGCTTGGCGGCCGCGGCCGCGGCCGGGCTGGGACCGGTGAAGGTCAATGCGGTGCTCCTGCGGGACGTCAACGACGACGAGGCTCCTGCCCTGCTGCGATGGTGCCTGGAGCGGGGCTACGCCCTGCGCTTCATCGAGCAGATGCCGCTGGACCCTCAGCACAGCTGGGACCGTGGGGTGATGGTCACCGGGGCGGAGATCCTCGCCCGGCTGCGGTCGGAGTTCACCGTCACGGCATTGCCCGGTCGCGGCAGTGCGCCGGCCGAGTTGTTCGCCGTGGACGGCGGACCCGGCACGGTCGGCGTGATCGGCTCGGTGACCGCACCGTTCTGCGCCGCCTGCGACCGGGTTCGTCTTACCGCTGACGGGCAGGTTCGCTCGTGCCTGTTCGCCCGCGAGGAGACCGACCTGCGTACGCCGATGCGGGCCGGGGCCGACGACGCGCAACTCGCGCAGCTGTGGGCGGCTGCGGTCCGCGGCAAGCGCGCCGGGCACGGTATCGACGACCCCGCCTTTGCCCAGCCCTGGCGACCGATGTCGGCGATCGGCGGATGAGCTGGGACGCGCTGGTGCTCGCCGGCGGAACGGCCCGCCGCCTCGGCGGTGTGGACAAACCCGCGTTGACCGTCGACGGCCAGACCTTGCTGGATCGTGTTCTCGCGGCCGTGGACGGCGCGCGTGAAGTGATCGTGGTCGGACCGGCGCGCCGGGTCGCGGTGACACGCCCGGTGGTGTGGACCCGTGAGCGACCGCCGGGCGGGGGACCGGTCGCCGCGCTCGCCGCCGGTCTGGAGCTGGTGTGCGCACCCCTGGTCGCCGTGCTCGCGGCCGATCTTCCGTTTCTCACCGCCGCGACGGTCGCCGCGCTCGTGCGGGCCGTGGGCGGTGCCGGCCGGGACGCCACCGGTGCCGGCCGGACCGGCGATGATCCTCCGTGGGGCGCGCTCCTGGTTGATCCAACCGGCCGGCACCAGTACCTGACCGGGGTGTGGCGGACGTCCGCGCTGCGTGCGTGCCTCCCGGCGGCGCCGGCCGGAGTGTCGTTGCGGTCGGTGTTGGCGGGCCAGCGGGTGCTGGCACTACCCGCCGACGGGCGTACCACCCTGGATTGCGACGAACCGGCAGACCTGGAACGGGCGCGGCTGTGGGCCAGAATGGGTCCGTGAGCGCATGTGATGACTGGGTGGTCGACGCGGCCGGCGCGCTCTGAAACAGGCGGTCAGCGTACCCATACCGGTCCGTCCTCCAGCAGTGCCCGCATGTCGATCGCCATCGTGTGGACCGCGAGCGGGTCGTCCAGTCCGGCGTCGTCCAGGGTCGACCAGGACAACACATCCGCGTCGTCCGGCGCATGGTTGCGGCTGGGTACCGCGGCGCGGGGATTAACCGACCGTAGGCGCGGGAGGGCAAGGGTGGTCGCCGCGGCATCGGTGGCGTCCCCGGCATGGACGTCCCCGCCATCGACGTCCCCGGCATGGACGTCGCCGACCGGTGTCCCTCCTCGGGTGCGATCTGAGGAGGTGACGATCGACTGGTCCAGACCGGCGAGCCCGGCGATCACCACGAGCGCCGGCACGGCGAACAACGCCGGTCGCCAGGTGGTCAGGGCGACCATCGTGAAGACGATCATAATGGTGACCGCTCCGATCGCGTTGCGCTGCGCGGGCGGCAACGCCGGAACCTTTCGGCCGTGTCGGTAATGTCCCACCCAATCGAGTGTGCCCTATATCTCGTCCGCCCGCTTCCCCTATGGTCGGGCGCACCAGACGTCCCGGGGGACCGGCGTCGTCGCCGGCTGTTCGTCGGTGAGCAGTACCCGCAGCAACCGTGCGCGGATATCGGCGCTGGTCTCGATCGTGTGCACGACGACGGCGTACTCGTCGGTGCCCCTGGCTGCTACCAGGCGTTCGGCGTCGTGCCAGGCGTGTTCCCGCCATGCCACCAACATCCCGATCAGGTCGTCGCGGCCGAGACCGTAGCGGAGCGTCCCGTCATTCAGGTGCGGGTCGAAGCGGGCTGCCTCCTCCGTCAGCAACGGATCCATCACCCGCGCCAGGATCTCGTTGACACGGTCATGGTCGCCCTTGTGACTGCGTCCGTCGGGACCGGCCAAACCCAGCTCGGCGAGGACGAACGGCAGATCGCGGGTGACATGGGCGTTCATGCCGAGCAGCAGATCACCGGCGCCTGAGAGCGTTGTGGTGGCTGCCGCGGTGAACGCCACCCGCCAGGCTGGCGGCACGTCTCTCGGGCGGCCCGCCGACCACTGGTCGAATGCCCGGAAGTAGTACCGGGCGAACAGCGCGTCCTCGGCGTTGACCCACCCGGGATCGGCGAAGAAATCTTCGACCGCGGCCGCGTCGCGGAATGCCTCGGTCGTGCGCAGATAGGCGAGGGAGAAGATCACCCGATGGTCGCAGTGGTCCTCTAGTGGTCGAAGCTGGTTACGCATCGTTATCAACGTTTCCTGTACGCATCTCGGTGACCCGGTTGCGCACGGTGGGGGAAATCGATGTCCCGCGGGCTCTGCGGTGGCCCGCCCAGGTATCCCGGCCAGCAGCGAGCTAGCTGCCAGGAGTGTGATGACTGCGGTGCGTAGCCGTCCCATGGGCTTGCATGGTAGTCCTACTATCACTCAAAGCATTTACAGCCGGGCGAAGAGTCATGATAATGCTGCGCTATGTCCCTTCAAGGTCACAATCCGGTTGCGGTGACGCTGCCGCTGCGCGCGGAGCACCAGCACGCCATCACCGGACCGGTTGCATCGGATGGTCCCGGTCAGGGCATCCTGGACACCCTCACGGAGATCGTCTTCCAGACCGACGCCGAGGGACGCTGGACGTATCTCAACCGCGCATGGACAACGGTGACCGGCTTCGACGTCGTCGCGTCGCTGGGGAGTCACTTTCTCGACTACGTCCACCCGGATGAGTACGACCACACGGTCGCACTGTTCATGGCGGTGGTGGCCGGCGGTTCTGATCATTGCCGGCATGTGACCCGTTACCGGACCCGCGGCGGTGCCTACCGCCACGTCGAGATCCGTGCCAACGTGCTGCGGACACCGGACGGTGAGATATCGGGCAACTCGGGGACGATCATCGATGTGACCCGTGACCGGACTGATGCTGAGACGGTCGGTGAACACACTGCGCTGTTGGAGCTCGTTTCCGGGGGAGTGCCGGGCGCCGAGCTTCCCGTCGGTGTCCTGGTCTACGAGCGCGCGCTCGGTCTGCGTCGGACGTCGCAGGTCGTCGATCGCCTGCTCGGTGAGCGGCTACGGGTCGGCGAGCCACTGGACCGGCTGGGGATCCTGCTGCGGCCCAGCGGCCAGGGAGCCGCGTTGGACGGCGAGTGGGGGCTGATCGCCGCGGCGGCGCGGACCGGCCGGCCGCAGCACGGCGACGTCAACCTCGTCGGCCGAACCGACCTCGAGGCAGACCCGGGCCCGGACCCCGACACGGGGGTGCGCGGTCGAGCCGGGCCCGGCGGTGCGCGGGCGTTACGGGTCTCGGTGATCCCGCAGGTGGACGGGCGCCGGGAGCTGATGGCCGTTGTGCTGCAGGATGTCACGGACCTGCGGCGGGCGGAACGGCTGCAGTCGGCCGTCGCCCAGCTCGGTCAGCGTGCCCTCGGTGGGCTGGCCGCCGCGGACCTGCTCGCCGAGGCTGCCCGGTTGGTCCGCGTCACCCTGGATCTGCCCGGCTGCGAGGTGCTGGCGCCGACCGGAGGGGACAACCCGACCGATCCGGCACATCCGATGGCGGCGATCATACCGGTCGCGTTGGCGTCGGATGGTCCTACGGTCATCGAGCGTGGGGCTGCTTTCCACGGTGTTGCAGCCCGTATCGGCGCGGCTGGCCGCAGCCACGCCGTGTTGGTCGCGTACGCGCCGTACCGACGGGAGTTCGCTCCGGATGAGGTGGCTTTCGTCCAGTCCGTCGCCAACGTGCTGGCAGCCGCGCTCGAGCGGGATACGGCCGAGCGTGAGGTCCGCCACCAGGCCCGGCACGACCCGCTGACCGGTCTGGCGAACCGGGTCCTGCTGCACGACCGGATTTCACAGGCGCTGCGCGCGGTCGAGGTCGACGGCGGTGCGCTGGCCCTGCTGTTGATGGACCTTGATCGGTTCAAAGAGATCAACGACACGCTGGGTCACGGCGCCGGTGACGATGTGCTCCGCGAGGTGGCAGCACGGCTACGGCGCGCTACCGGTCCGGCCGCGACGGTCGCCCGCCTCGGTGGGGACGAGTTCGCGATCCTGCTGCCGTCGGCGCCGCGGGGAGCCGCTGACGCCCTTGCCGTCGCGAGCGGTGTGCGGGCTGCCCTGGCCGAGCGTATCGATGTCGGCACGCTTCCGCTGAGCGTGGACGGAAGTATCGGGATCGCGATCGCGCCTGGTGACGGGAGCGATCCGGGAACCCTGGTGCGGTGTGCCGACGTGGCCATGTACCGGGCCAAGCAGCTCTGCGTCGGGGTCGCGGTGTACGCCCCCGATGCCGACCAGAACCGCCGCGAGCGCCTTGAACTGCTCGGCGGCCTGCGCTCGGCGATCGCGGGCGGCCAGCTGGTCCTGCACTACCAGCCCAAGGTCGACCTGCGGACCGGGCGGACCACCGCGGTCGAGGCACTGGTCCGCTGGCAGCACCCGTCGCACGGTCTGGTCGAACCGGGGCGTTTCGTCCCGTTCGCCGAACAGAGCAACCTGGTCAGGCCGTTGACCCGCCGGGTCCTCATGCTCGCCCTGGATCAGGCTCGATCATGGTGGGACGCGGGTCGGCTACTGCCCGTGGCGGTGAACGTCTCGGCTCGGATGTTGCACGACGCAGAGTTGATCTCGACGGTGCAGGCGGAGCTGGACCGGACCGGCATGCCCTCACAGGCGCTCGAGCTCGAGCTCACCGAGAGTGCCGTGATGCTGAACACCCGCAACGCGATGAACGTCATCACCCAGTTGCGCCGCGCGGGAATCCGGATCTCCGTGGATGATTTCGGGACCGGGTACTCGTCCCTCGCCTACCTGCGCGATCTTCCGGTGCACGACCTCAAGATCGATAAATCGTTCGTGCTGAACGTGGCGCGTCGCCCCAGGGATTTCTCGATCGTGCGGTCCATCATTGATCTTGCGCACAATCTTGATCTTCGGGTGGTTGCCGAGGGCATCGAGTCGGACGAGGTCTGCAGCCTTCTTCGTGACCTCGGCTGTGACGAGGGGCAGGGCTTCTTTCTCGGGTATCCCGTGCCACCTGCAGATCTTGCGGCGTAGAACCGGCCCGGTCGATTCTATGGCATGGGCGTGGTCGTCTCGGTGAAGGTGCCACCCCGGGGGCTGTGCTGCACCATGGGCACAGCCTCACTAGCTTCTGGAGGTTGGCCGTGGGCGGGAGCACCAGCAGGCTACGGGGATGCGTCGCGTCGGCGGTTTCGGCGCTCCTGACGGCCCTCGTTCTCCTTGTCGGCTGCGGCTCGGCTCGTTATCAGTATGTGACGAACAGGGACGCCGGAACGTTTCTCAAGATCCCGAGTTCGTGGCAGCATCAGCCGATGGCCGGACCCGCGTTCGTCGGTATCGACGCCCGCAACCTCAGTCCGGAAGCCGCTCGGACGCTCGCCAGCCGCGAGTGGGTCGTGGGGATCGATGCCGCGTCGAGATTCGACGACAAGAACCTCCTGCTTCCGGACGCGGCCGACCCCAAGGGATTCGTGCAGGTCCGCCAGCTTCTGCCGGAGGAGGCGGCCACGTTGTCCACCAATGACCTGCGCAACCAGCTTGTCTCCATCGACCAGGAGATACGGGCGCAGGAGGAGGCGGTTCGGCAGAACCCGCAGCGGGCCCGGCTTGCTCCGGAATTCCTCCTCCTGGTGGACGATCTCGTCCACCAGGAGGGTGGTGTCCACGGCGTCCATCTGGTCTACCAGCTCCACCTGGGCACGGGTCTGGTCAACGTTGACCAGACGAGCCTGCTGGACCGCGATCAGACCAGGTTGTACCAGCTTGTATTCGCCTGTTCGTCATGGTGCTATGACCGGCATCGCGCCGAGATCCAGAAGGTTCAGACATCGTTCACGATCAAGCCGATCACCTGAGGTAATGATCATGAATCAGGCCCAGCCGGCGCAGCCATCCCCGTTCGGACCTGCCGCGTCCCCGCCACCGCAGCCGGCCCCGCCGGTGCGCAAGCCGCTGGTGCTGTGGGACAGGGTGAAGTTCCTGGTTCTGCTGGGTGCGCTGTTCGTGTTCGTGGTGGCCGCTGCCACGGCGGACAACCCGATCATGACCTGGACCGACGCCGTGCGTGAGCAGGCGTCGTCGAGCTGGTGGCTGCTGGCACTGATCGGGATCGAGACGGTTCGCCAGGTCCACATGTTGATCGGTGAGCGGTCCTCGGAGTACTACCTCTTCTGGACCGACAGGGTCTTCGGCCGGTTCGAGCGCCGCCTGCTCCAGCTCGACGACTGGAACCGCTACCGCATCAGCCGCGCACTGAAGTGGGCGGCGGTCGTCGCGATCTTCGCTTTCGTCTACGCCCGGATCAAGCACGATTCCGTCTTCCACGCGATCATCGGTCTCCCCGGCGACAGCTGGCACGCCGCCCCGTTCGTGGTGCAGATCGTATTGATCATGGGTATCACGATCGGGCAGTTCGCGCTGCTGTTCTGGTTCCTCTCCCGCGGCGGCGTGGACGTGTACTTCCCCGAGGACATCAAGACCCGGTTCACCGACGTCTGGGGCCAGGATCACGTCCTGTCCAGGGTCAAGGAGGCGGTCTTCTACCTGGAGAAGCCGCACGAGATCGAAAACCGGGGCGGCTACGTACCCGGTGGCATCCTGCTGTGGGGTCCACCCGGTACCGGCAAGACACTGATCGCGGAGGCGGTCGCAGGTGAGACCGGAAAGCCCTATGTCTTCGTCGACCCAGGCGCGTTTCGGGCCATGTTCTTCGGCGTCGGCGTGATGAAGGTCAAGGGTCTCTTCCGCAAGTTGCGCAAACTCTCCCTGCGGTACGGCGGCGTGATCGTGTTCTTTGACGAGGCTGACACTCTGGGTAACCGTGGCCAGCTCGCCGGCGATGTCGTCGGCCGCTCGACATCGGCGGGTGGCGCAGTCGGTGACCGGATCGGTCTGATCGACCCCGGTGACCCGTGTAACGGGATGACGTACGCGAGCACCTCGGCACGCCGGGCGTTGACCACTAAGGCCCGCTTCGTGGTTCCCGGCGGTGGTGGTGGTGGCCAGTCCGGTTTCGACGGAACGCTGCAGGCGCTGCTCACCGAGATGTCGGGTCTGACCAAGCCGCGTGGCTTCCTCAACCGGATCGTGCGGCGTGCCCTGGGCATGCGCCCGAAGCCGCCGCCGAAGTACCGGATCATGGTCATGATGGCGACGAACATGCCGCAGGCGTTGGACGAGGCGTTGCTGCGCCCCGGTCGGATCGACCGCATCTACAAGGTCGGCTACCCGAGCAAGGAGGGCCGGGTACGGACCTTCAACGGCTACCTGGAGAAGGTCCGCCACGAGGTGAGCGCCGATCAGGTCGAACGGCTCGCCGTGATGAGCCCATACGCCACCGGAGCGAGCATCAAGGACATGGTCAACGAGGCGCTCATCCAGGCGATCAAAGCTGGCCGTGAGGTGGTTACCTGGCCGGATCTGCTGCGCGCCAAGTCCATCAAGGAACACGGTCTGCCCGACGACCACGAGTACGTGGAGCGGGAGCGCCACAGCATCGCCCTGCACGAGGCGTGCCATGCGGTGGTCATGTACCGGTTGCAGAAGCACATGGTCATCGACATGGCGAGCATCGAGCGCCGTGGGGACACCGGCGGGTTCGTGGCTCCAGTGCCGTTGGAGGACAGGTTCGTCGACTGGCGGTCCGAGGTCGAGATCGACGTGATGACCTTCCTGGCCGCCATCGTGGGCGAGCGGATGTTCTTCGACGGTGACCACACCCAGGGCGTGGGCGCAGACCTGCACGCGGCCACCGAGCTGGTCGCCCGCAGCATCGGGCGACATGCGATGGGCAGCACCCTGACGTCCCGTCCCGCGCTGGCCGCTGCCTTTGACGGCAGTCCGGCGTACACCAGCGGCGGGTTCGTCGACGAGGTCGAGGCCAAGCTCCAGGAGCTCTATCAGCGGACAGAGGTCATCCTGTCGGACAACCGCCGGGAGGTTCTCGCGGTGACCCACGCACTGGAGACGAACAAGACCATCACCGGCGAGGACGTCGAAGCAATCATGGAGGGCACGCGCGGCCCCACCCTGGACGGCCGCCGCTACCATGAGCCCGACTTTCTTGACTTGGCGGAGGAGTACCACCTCAGGGCCGTCCAGGCGCACCGGGGTCACCCCAGCGAGCAGCTGCGGCTACCCGACCTCGGCAAGGCGGCGTCCTCGGCGGGGCCGGCCTGACCGGCCTGGCCGGCGGGACGGAGTAGCTGGCGCGCGCCGTACCCGGCCGCGAGGAGGGCGGCCAGTCCGCCGGTCGCCAGTCCCGCCCGGGCACCGAGCTCTTCGCTGATCCATCCGACGGTGGGACCCCCGACAGGCGTGCTGCCCAGGAAGGCCACGGCCCACAAGGCCATGATCCGGCCACGCATGTGGGGCGCGGAGGCGAGTTGCAAGGTGGCGTTCCCGATGGACAGGAACGCCACGCTGCCGGCGCCCACCAGCATCATCGCCACGGCGGCGAGATGGACCTCCGGCGCGACCGAGGCCGCCAGGATAACGATGCCGAAACCGGCGGCAGCGCCGACCAGGGCGCGCGGCGTCGCCCGGCCTCGTCTGGCGACGATCAGGCCGCCCGCCACCGCGCCGATGCCCATCGCCGCGGTGAGCAGCCCGTAGGTGCCGGCGCCGCCGTGGAACACCTCGCGGCCCAACAGCGGAAGCACGACGGCGAACTCGTAGGCGAGGGTGCCGATGACCGCCATCATGACCAGCGGAACCCGCAGCGCCGGGGTCCGTAACGCGTATGCCAGGCCCTCGCGGATCTGGCCGCGGGCCCGGGGCAGCGGGTCGCGCCGGCGAAGGGCACCCGGGTCGATCCGGATCAGGGCGACGATGGCGGCCAGGTAGGACGCGGCGTTGACCATGAAACAGACGCCGGTGCCGGCGACGGCGATGAGCACGCCGGCGATCCCCGGCCCCACCGCTCTGGCCGCGTTCACCGCCACCGACTGCAGGGATACGGCGTTGGCCACCGTGTCCGGGCCGACCATCTCGTGGACGAAACTCTGCCGGGTCGGGTTGTCCACCGCGTTCACGGTGCCCAGGCCGGCCGCGATGAGTGCCACCATCCACAACCGGACGACACCGGTCATGTCCGCAACGGCGAGGCTGGCGGCCAACAGCCCGGACGCAACCTGGGTATAGATCAACAGACGCCGCTTGTCGGCCCGGTCGGCCAGCAGCCCGCCGTAGGCGCCGAACAGCAGGACCGGCAGGAACTGCGCGGCCGTGACGAGCCCGAGCACCGTCCCGGACGCCCCGAGCGAAAGCGCCAGCCAACCCTGCGCGATCATCTGCATCCAGGTCCCGACCAGCGACACGACCTGTCCGCTCAGGTAGCGGCGGTAGTTCGGCACGGACAGCGCGCGCAGTGCGCCGTCGCGTCGTGGTTCCTGCCGGGGCGGGTTGACGGTCGTGGCGTCGCGCAGCGCGGTCATCGTTCCTTCCGGTCGTCACGAGTGAGGGCTTCACAAGGGACAACCGTCGTGCCCGTTTAGTTATTTCACCTCAGCTAACTATCTCGTCGGGCGTGCCGGTGGTCGCCGCGCCGTCGTCCCGGCTGGGCGGCCCGAACGACGGCGCGTGGTCCTACAGAGGGATGTTGCCGTGGACTCCACGGCCGGCCGGCGCCCCGGCGAGGGTTTCGGCGATGACCGTGCGGGTGGCGGCGGGCTCCACCACGGCGTCCACCACTCCCAGCTCCACGGCCCGGTCGATCCCGCCGACCATGCGCGTGTGCTCAGCGGTGAGCTCGGCAAGCACGGTCGGACGACGCTGAACCGGAACCTCCGCCAGCGTGCGCCGGTGCAGGATTCCCACGGCGGCCTCGGCGCCCATGACCGCGACCTCGGCGGTAGGCCATGCGTACACGGCGCTCGCGCCCAGACAACGGGCGTTCATCGCGATGTAGGCGCCGCCGTAGGCCTTTCGGGTGACGACGGTGACGCGGGGCACGGTGCATTCGGAGAACGCATAGAGCAGTTTCGCGCCGCGCCGGACTACGCCTTCCCACTCCTGGCCGACACCCGGGAGGTACCCCGGAACATCGACCAGCACGACCAGCGGTACTCCGAACGAGTCGCACATGCGCACGAAACGTGATGCCTTTTCGGCGGACGTCGCGTCGAGGCAGCCGCCGCGACGCAGCGGGTTGTTGGCGACCACGCCGACCGTGCGGCCGCCGAGCCGACCGAGCGCGGTGACGATGTTCGGTGCCCACTTGGGATGGAGCTCAAGCACGTCGTCGTCGAGGACACCGGCTACCAGCGGGCGTACGTCGTACGCGCGACGGGCTGACTCCGGCAGGAGGTTGGCGAGGTCACGATCCTGAACCGGTCCGAATTCACCCTGGTCGGAAAGTAGCGCGCACAGCCGCCGGGTGTCGGCGACCGCAGCCCCGTCGGAGTCACAGGTGATCGCGACCACCCCACTGCGGCGCGCGTGCACATCGGGTCCACCCAGACTGTCGGCGGTGCACTCCTCACCGGTCACCGTGCGGACGACGTCTGGACCGGTAACGAAGATCTTGGCATCCGGGCCCATGATGACGATGTCGGTCAGTGCCGGGCCGTATGCCGCGCCACCTGCGGCGGCACCCAGCACCAGGGACAGCTGCGGAATCCGTCCGGATGCCCGGACGGTGGCCGCGAAGACGCGTCCGACACCGTCGAGGGACGCAACGCCCTCCCGGAGCCGAGCACCGCCGGAATGCCAGATTCCCACCACCGGGGTGTCGAGGCGCACCGCGGCCTCGATGGCGTGGACGATCCGAGCGCAGCCGTCACGGCCCATCGCCCCGCCCTGGATGGTTGCGTCCGTAGCAAATGCGACGACCGGGTTCCCGTCGACGGTGCCCTTTCCAGCCAGCACCCCGGAGTCGTCCGCTGTGGCGAAGGGTTCAAATGAATCAGGATCGAAGAACTGGGTCAGTCGGGTCGATGGGGCACGCGGGTCAATGCGTTCGAGCGTGGAGAGACTCACCTTTTGTCTCCTTGAGATCATAGGTTCTCCGGCGGTACAAAGGAGACGACTCCCCTGTTCGTGGTCGGAGGCTCATCGGATCTCCGTGCGGACCTCACATCGTCGGGCTCAGATCCGCATGGGCGACCACGTCAGGGTGTGAAGGGTCAGGGTGTGAAGGCGAGGCAGACGTCGTGCCCGCCGAAACCGAACGAGTTCGACAACGCCGCACCGGTCGGGATGGCCCGGTTGTCGATGGCCACCACATCCAGATCGATCTCGTCGTCGAGCGCGTCGAGGTTGCGGGTGGCCGGCACCGTGCGGTCGCGCAGCGCCAGGACGCAGAACACCGCCTCGACCGCGCCGGCCGCG
>NZ_CAUVXG010000029.1:53864-66184 GCF_963555885.1 Protofrankia sp. Cr2 | reverse complement strand
AGATCGAGGTCCTCGGCGCGGTCTCCACCAACGGCCTGACGATCGCGTCGGCGCTCACTCCATGAGGTCGCCGGAGCCGATCCCGAGTTCGCGTTCCAGATCCGCCGGGCTGTGGTCACGTAGGTAGTCGGAGAATTTCCGGGCCACCAGACTCATGTGTTCCTCGACGGTCTTCCGATCGATGTAGAGGCGTTTGGCGATGCTGGTGTACGGCTCGCCGCGGGCGCGTGCCCGAAGGACCTCACGTTGCCTGTCGGTGAGGTCGGGCAGGACTCCGGTCCGGCTGACCGCCTCCGCGAGGCCGGTCACCGCGGTGGTGAGCACCATTCGGCCGGCTGCGATCGCGTCGACGGCGTCGACCAGCCGCGCAGGGCGTTCGGATTTGTGGACGATTCCCCGTGCGCCCACGCCAAGGCAGCCCGCGAGCACCAGCGGCCGGCGTTGCCCCGTGTAGATGAGTACCCGGTAGCCGGCCTCGGCGACCGCCGCGACCGCGCGGCGGCCGTGCACGGGGTCGGGACGGCCGCTGTTGCCGCTCAGGTCGAGGTCGACGAGGACTGCGTCCAGCGTGTCGGCGCTGGGCTGCACAGCCAGGACACGCGGCGCCAGGGCCAGGAACTCGTCGACGGTCCTCGCAGCGACAACCACATTCAGCTCCGGTACCAGCAGCGGCAGTGAGTCCCGGTAGACTGGCTCATCGTCGACCACGCCGATACGGCGCAAACACGCTTTATCGCGTTTGTCTGCTGTCGTCATTTCTTCTCCCTCGAAAGCCGTACGAACGTCCCTTCTCCGGGTGCCGATTCGATTTCGACCTGGCCCCCGATGGACGCGATCGCCGCATATACCTGTTGTGACAGGCCGAAGCCTTCCGGGCGGGTGTTCGGATCGAATCCGATGCCGTCGTCGCGGACGCACACCTCCCAGCTGTTTCCCTCGGTCTCGGCATGGATGACGACCTCGCGGGCCTGAGCATGCTGGCGGACGTTGAACAACAGGGTCCGGACAGCACTACTGATGACATCCACATCGGCCGCTGGAATGGTGTCGCGGGCGAGGTCGACGTTTAGAACAGGATCGAGGTCGGCGAATTCGTCCGCGACGGCCTCAAGCTCGGCGATGACGCCGCTGGAACGCCGCAGCTGGGTGCCGAGGTAATGGCGCATTTCAGCGGCGAGCCGCAGGGCCTGGCGTCGCAGGACGGCCCGAGCGTGTTCATTAAGGTCATCGGCCGCGAGCAGTTCCAGCGCCGATGCCGGGTCGTGGATCAGCTTCTGTACCCGGAGCCGTTCCGCCTCTGCGGCGAACACCACCGCTGTGGACCGGGCGGAGTCCGCGTCCCGGCCGAGCCTTCGGGTGTACCCGGCGACGAGCCGGACGAGAACAGCGAAGCCGATATAGGCCACCGAGTTCGTGAGTGTGGTGAGGCGCATATCGTGGTCGCCTGCCGCCGGGAGGCTGGTCATCAGGAAAACCGTGCACAGCAGGCTGGCGGCGGCGAGTGTCTGCCACCAGCGGCGGAAGACGATGGCCGCGCCCGAGGCCATCGGGATGGTTGTGGCGAAGCCCGGGTTCCCCCAGCTGGACGAGGCGGTTCCGGTAGTGACGAAAATCATGACGCTGATGAGAAAGAGCACGCCGAACGAAAGGTCGACAATGCCGAGCCAAGACTCGTCGAATCGTCCGCGTCGCCAGATGCGCCGGCTGACCACGGCCGCCTCCGCTACGAGCAAGCTCAGAGATGCGACCGTGAGCATTTGATGGTCGGTCCGCTCGATGATCAGCTGCAGACCCACTGCGACCTGGATGATATTGAAGCAGCGCAGGCCGATGTAGGTGATGACTAGCCCACGCTCGACCCCGGCTTCGGATGTGGGCAGTGCGTAGATTTTGTCAACAGGCAAACCGTGGACACCCTCTCATCATCAAATCATCGACAATGAATGTCGACGCTACCGGTTCGGGGGTGTAGGTTACCCTGGGATTTTCCGGGTCCGAACGTGGATCATGTTCCACCATTGTGGTCAACGTCCATCGTGGTCAGCGGCGGGTGTCGGGGGGCACCCGCCGTCATCCGGTCGCGAGCGAAAAAAGTCAGGGGCGCAGGTGGCCGTGTATTGCAGGGTGAGCGAACCCGCCGTAGCCGTATTGGTCGGACTGGCCGTGCTTGTCAGTCTGGCCGCATGCGGGGGTGGCGGTCGGGTGGTGTCCGCGCGTTCCGATGCCACAGCCAGCGCTGGCCCGGTGACACCCGTCGCCACGACGCCGGTAGCGGCCTCCAACCCGCCGTCACGCGCCTTTCTGGTTGCACTGGGATGTTCGGGCATGGGAAACACCCATGGTGCGGGCTTCAGTCTGCTGCTCCTCTCGCCGGATGACGGTTCTCTCGTCGAGACGCGCACATTTCCGCTGACGTCCACCGACAGCACTCTCTACAGCTGTGACAACGCGACAAGCCATGATCCCCGAACCGCGTGGCAGATCCGTTCCATGTTCGATCGGGCGTGGTCTCGACTCGCGGTACTACGGGGAAACGCGGACGGAACCCAGAACATCGGCTATGTGGACGGTACGGGTGCCTTCACCACGGTCGTCGGAAACAGTTCGTCCTTCTCCTCGACGTCCCACCGGCGCGGCAGCCTGGCATTCGGCCGGGACGACGACCGGATGTACTACACCGAAGACAGGCGAATCCTCACGGTGGACGCGAAGGCCGGTGCCGCTCCGGCAGAGATCGGAGTTCTACCGGAAGGCACCTACCAGTCGTGGCCGGTTGCCACGCGGAAGGTCGCGACGTCTTTCAAGGCGGAGGTCGAGTACCTTCCGTCGCCGGACGGCGGGTTGATGGCGATGCTGCGTTATCCCGCCAACGGGTCGAGTGATCCGACCGGGTTTCCGCACGACATCATCATCCGATCCTCTTCCGGAGACGTCCTGCAGATCGACTCCGAAAAGGTGGTGGGCCCGGTGGTGGGTGACCGGCGGTTCGCCGAACAGTGCGATCCCGACCAGTGGTTGGACAACCGCACGATCCTCTGCCGTACTGATTTCGGTCACGGCCTCAGTTACAGCACGACGACCTATGTCGGGGAACGCTTCGGGATCGTATCCCTTTCGGATGCCGGCGTTCCCGGCGAGATGCGCATCGTGCTGCCGGCGAACGACCGGTACAGCGGTTCTCCGGTGCGGCTCGGAGACAAGCTGTACTTCACCTCGAAGCGCAACAGTGCGTCGTCGCTCTATTCGGTTCCCGTCGCCGGAAAGGAGAGCGAACCCGCCGACATCGGCCCGGTTCCGGCCGATGTCGTCATGATGCTCGGGTCGCTCAGCTGATCTTTCCAGGCTCAGGCGGCCGTTCAGTCGTCGGCAGGGCCGAAGGCAGCGCGATGATGTTTGTGCGCCGCCGGAGGCTTCTCAGTCGGCAGGGCCGAAGGCGGCGCGATGATGTTTGTGCGCCGCCGGAGGCCTTTCAGCCATCGCCGAGGCCGGCGGCTTCGAAGGCGGTCAGGGACGGGCGGATGGTCGCGGTCGGCCGGCCTGTCGACACCAGCGGGTCGAGGGTCTTCAGGCCGTCCCCGGTGTTGAAGATGACGGTTTCGGCGTCCGGGTCGAGCAGCCCCTCGCGCAGCAGCCGCGCCAGACAGGCGACGGTGACGCCGCCGGCGGTCTCACCGAAGACGCCCTCGGTACGGGCGAGCAGGCGGATGCCATCGATGATCTCGGGGTCGGTGGCATCGGTGATCGCACCGCCGGTCCGTCGGGCGACGTCGAGTGCGTACGGGCCGTCCGCCGGGTTGCCGATCGACAGGGATTTGGCGATGGTCGACGGCTTCACCGGGGCAACCGTGTCAACCCCGCGGGCGAAGGCCGCGGCGACCGGGTTGCAGCCCTCGGCCTGCGCGCCGAAGACCCGGTACGGCGTCGGCTCCACCAGGCCGAGGCGGCCGAGCTCACCGAAGGCCTTGTCAATCTTGGTCAGCAGCGACCCGGAGGCGATGGGCACCACGACCTGCTCGGGCAGCCGCCAGCCGAGCTGCTCGGCGACCTCGTAGCCGAGAGTCTTGGAGCCCTCCGCGTAGAACGGCCGCACGTTGACGTTGACGAACGCCCATTCGTACTCGCCGGACAGCTCGCTGCACAGGCGGTTCACGTCGTCGTAGTTGCCGTCGATCGCGACCAGCGTGCCGCTGTAGACCGCGGTTGACACGGTCTTGCCGTCCTCGAGATCGTGCGGGATCAACACCACTGAGCGCAACCCGGCGGACGCGGCATGCGCTGCCACGGACTGGGCGAGGTTGCCGGTGGAGGCACAGGCGACCGTGACGAAACCGTGCTCGCGAGCGGCCGACAGTGCCACCGAGACGACCCGATCCTTGAAGGAGTGGGTGGGGTTCGCGCTGTCGTCCTTGACCCACAGTGCCCGCATTCCGAGTTCCGCGGCGAGTCGGGGAGCCGGGCGCAGCGGCGTCCAGCCGGCTCCGAGCGACACCCGGTACGCCGGGTCGTGGCCGGCGGGAAGAAGTCCGACATAGCGCCACAGATTGGTGGGCCCGGCCTCGATGGATGCCCGGGTGACCCGGCGCAGCAGGGCCTCGTCGTAGGCAATCTCCAGCGGGGCGAAACACTCGACGCAGACGTGCGTCGGGGAGAGCGGAAATGTGGCGCCGCAGTGCCGGCACGCCAGGGAGACCGCCGGATTGGCGGATTGCGAACCGATCGTAACGGGGCGCTCGGGAGCGACTGTCATGGGTGAAACTCCTCATCTTTCCCGAGAGCCGGTTGCGTCTCGGGTCGGAATTAGCACCTGCCTCGCACGGATGCGGGTGGTTGCCGGGGCTTCACTGGGCCGGTCCCTCTGCCCCTCTGGATGAGCCGGATGAAGTTGTCAGTCCGTACTGTAGACCGAGTGCGGCGTGATGTGCACCGTTGGTTCGAGCGTCGAACGTATGACGGGCGTGACTTTTCGCCCGTCCGGTTGCTGGCCCGCAAGGAGGCTCCGATCAGCGTGGTGTTGCCCGCGCTGAACGAGGCCGCCACGGTCGGCATGATCGTTTCTGCGATCCACCGCGATCTTGTTGTCGGGGTGCCGCTCGTCGACGAGATCATTGTTATCGATCCGGGGTCGGTCGACGCGACCGCGGCCGAGGCGACCGCCGCGGGTGCGGTAGTGATCGTGGAGGAGCGGATCCTGACCGGCCACGGGCGGATCGCGGGCAAGGGTGAAGCCCTGTGGAAGTCTCTGTACGCCTCGTCCGGGGACATCGTGGTCTTCATCGACGCGGACCTGGAGGACTTCGACGCCCAGGTGGTGACCGGGCTGCTGGGGCCCCTGTTGACCGAGCGGGAGGTGTCCTATGTCAAGGCGTCCTACGACCGGCCGCTGGCGGGCGGCCTGCTGCCCGGCGGTGGTGGGCGGGTCACCGAACTCGTCGCGCGCCCCCTGCTCAACATGCACTGGCCGGCGTTGGCCGGGTTGGTGCAACCGCTCGCGGGCGAGTTCGCCGGCCGTCGGGCACTGCTCGAGCGGCTGCCGTTCGTCTCCGGCTACGGAGTCGAGTTCGCCCAGCTGGTGGACGTCCTCTCCCTCGCCGGAGCGGATGCGATCGCCCAGGTCGAGGTCGGACGAAAGCTCCACCGTCACCAGCCCGACGAAGCTCTCGGACGCATGGCGGCCGAGATCATCCAGACGGCATGGACCCGGCTGGGTGCCCACGGCCCGGCTCCGGGGCAGACGCTGACCCAGTTCCGTCGCTGTGACGGCGGGTTCGAGCCGCACACCCACCGGGTTGAGGTGCGGGAACGTGCCCCGATGATCACAATTCCGGAGTATGTCGCTCGCAGGGCGCTCCGCAGGGATGGACCGTGATGAGAATCGAAGATTCGATCTTTCGAACTTTGTAAGATTAATAAAGGGTATTCCGGCGTACAAACCTCGAAAGATCGCCAGCGCCAGCGCCAGCGCCAGCGCCAGCGCCAGCGCCAGCGGCACGAGCAGGAGGACATCGCTGATGAGCATCCGGGTCGTCTACACCGATCTCGATGGGACCATGCTTGGGCCGGCCGGGTGCTTCTTCCGGAACGAGGACCACTCCACCACCCTTGATCCGGCTCGCGCCCTCATCGACCTGCACCAGGCGGGCATCGCGCTGGTGCTGGTCAGCGGCCGGACCAGGCCGCAGCTGGTCGAAGCCGGTGCGATCTTCGGCGCGGACGGCTTCATAGCCGAGCTCGGGGCGATCGTCGGCTGGGATCATGGACGGCACAGTCAGGTCCTGCGTGGAGCCATGCCAGCCGATCTGGACCAGATACCGGATCCGCTCCTTGCCGCGCTGGTCGCGCGGTATCCGGGACGCCTGAAGCTGTACCGACCCTGGCACCGTGGACGCGAGGTCGACATCATGCTGCGGGGCAACGTCGACGTAGCCGAGGTGAACCTATGGCTCGTGGCGG
Source organism: Protofrankia sp. Cr2 (assembly GCF_963555885.1). Taxonomy (NCBI): domain Bacteria; kingdom Bacillati; phylum Actinomycetota; class Actinomycetes; order Frankiales; family Frankiaceae; genus Protofrankia; species Protofrankia sp. Cr2. The sequence continues at coordinate 59,734 of NZ_CAUVXG010000029.1, read as the reverse complement.
AGGGTTTCGACTGGTTGACCATCCGGGACAACGGCATCATTTCGTGGGCTGCCATGCCGGCTCTGGACGATGTCCCGCACGTCTATCATCTCGTTCCCGAGGGCGTCAGCAAGGGTGCCGCGGTGGCCTTCGACCTGGCCCGCCGCGGGTTCCGTCCGGAGCAGGCGATCGCGATCGGCGACTCCGCCAGCGACCTGGCCATGGCCGACCAGGTCGGTCGCATGCACCTGGTCGCCAACGCGTTGCGACACACCGATCTCGTCGGGTTGTTGCCGGGCTACGACAACGTTGTCGTGGAGGATGGCACGCTCGGTTCCGGATGGGCTGGTGCGGTCCGCTCGGCGCTGCCGACGGCGCGGCCCGCCACGGTCTGATCCGCTGCCAGCCCGAGACGCCAGGTGTCCGACGACGGCGAGCAGGAAGAGGACGGCCGCGATCGCGTAGGAGTTCCCGACCAGCAGCTGCCAGCCGTGCCAGGAGTACTCGCGGTCGTGCTCGTACGGCAGCCACCACATCGGAGCCAGGACGAGCAGAGCGAAGCCACCGACTGCCGCGAGCCGCCCCCCGCGTGGCCCGGTCGGGCCGGCCAACCAGGCCAGCGCGGGCAGCGCCCACAGCCAGTGGTGGGTCCAGGAAATCGGCGAGACGAGTAGTCCGGTGATGCCGCACACCGTCCAGCCGAGCAGGGGCTCGTGGCGGCGGGTGGCCACCACCGCCAGTCCGATCCCGGCGGCTGCGGTGCTCAGCGTCACCAGTTGAAACCAGATCTCGTCGTGCACGGCATGACCGGCAAGGCGGGTCGCCACACCGGACAGTGACTGGTTGCCCGCATACGCGATCCCGCCGACGTGAGACGGGTCGAGCGCCAGTCTGGTCCAGAACCGCACTGAGTCCGCCGGGGTGGCCAGGGCTGCCAGCGCGGAGCAGGCGCCGAAGGAGAGCGCGGCCACGCCCGCGTCCCGGCGCCTGCCCATGGCGAAGAGGTAGGGAACGAAGATCAACGGAGTGAGCTTCACCGCCGCGGCAATGCCGATCAGCGCACCTGAGGGCAGCGGCCCGGACCTGCGACGCAGATCGAGAATGATCAATAGCATGAGCGGGATGTTGATCTGGCCATAAGCGAGATTGCTGCGGATCGGCTCCACGGCCAGTAGGCCCACAGCCAGTAGGCCCACGGCCAGTACCGCTGGCCGCCCGACCGCAGGCGGCCTGGACTTGAGCGGGTCGGTGCGGGCCGCGCCGAGCACCTGACGGGTCAGCTCCGCCAGACAGGTCAGCAGGACCAGCGCCCAGATGGCCTGTGCTGCCGGTTTCGGCGGGACGGCAAGTGGGCCGAACAGCACGGCGGCGAACGGCGGGTAGGTGAAGGGTAGGCCGGTGCCGGGCATGATCTGGTCATATAGGGGCAGATGATGCAGGAACGCGTCGCCGCCCAGGCGGTACACGGCCAGGTCGATGCGGGTTCCGAACGCGAGTAGGCCGACCAGGGCGAGCAGGCCGACGCCGAGCAGGACCGTGGCCGTGTTCAGGCGCGCGCGCATGCCCGTCCTCCCTTCTCGTGTTCGGGCGTCTTGTCTGGATCCTTACCGGCACCCGCAGGTGCCGGGGCACCTGAGGATGCCGGCGTCGGACGATGCCAGCGCCTGACGATCCCATCGTCTGACGATCCCAGCGCTTGCGGGGCCGACGCTTGCGGGGCGCCGGTGCCGGCCGATGTCAGCGCTTGAGGGTCGTCGTGGACCAGCTGTCCCGGCGCCGTGTGAGTACCACCACCGCGATCAGCACGAGGGCGAGTGTGCTGATCGCGATCACCGGCGCCTGGCGTTGGAGCCACGGTGTGGCTCCAGGTAGGTTGGCGAACAACAGTTCGCAGTGTGGGAGGGCGAGAAACGCGCCGACCGCGGACGCCGTGCCGAGCAGGCTCATGCGGACCTGGCCGGTTGCCATGGCCAGCGGTATGAGCCCCCAGGTCAGATACCACGGGTACAGGACGGGGCCGAGAACAGCCAGCGTCAGCAGGCCCCAGCCGACAGTAGCGGTGAGGTCACGTGCGCGGATGGTCGCCAACAGTCGCAGCATCACCCCGGCGGTGAGCACGATGCCGGCGGTCCGGGTCAGGTTGAGCGCCTGAGCAAACTGGATCTTCATGTCGGCGATGTCGCCCAGCCTTGCGAGCCCGTCGGCAAGGCCGACCGTCGGTGCGTACAGCGTGAGGCCCGAGGCGGGAGTTGCCGCCGAACGTAACCAGCCGAGCCCGTCCGGAATCAGCAGGACGAGGACCAGCCCGGATGTGCCGACGACGCCGACGTCGCGCGCCACCGGCCGCATCCGTGCCCAGAGCCGTGCCTGCGCATTCGGCTGGCGGGCGTCGGGAGGACCGGTGTTGCGCGGGCGGGTGCCCGGTGCCGGGGTTCCTGCATGCCACACGGCGACCGCCACGATTGCGAACGCCGCCGGCCACTTCACCGCGGTAGCCGCGGTAAGCAACATCATGGACGCTATCGGGCGCGCTGCCCGGGCGGCCAGCAGGCCGACGGCAAGCAACGCCACCATGATTGCTTCGAGGTGGATAGCGCCGAGGAGCTGCAGGATGACAACCGGGCTGCCGGCAGCGGCGAGGGCCAGTGGCCGTCGCTGGGGATCCGCGGCCCGTGCGACGCACCCGAGAATCACGACGACACCGGCGAGCGCGAGTGCCCTCAGGATCAGGACCGTTCCCACCACGGTCCCGCCGGACAGCGCATAGGCGCCCTTGAGCAGGGCGAGCGCCAGGGGCCCGTAGGGTGCCCGGGACATCCGCCAAACCGGGTCGCTCGCGAGCAAGCTGGGTTGGTGACCCAGAATAATCGGACCATTCCGATACGGGTTGAGATCGGCGGTGAGCATGGCGCCGTGCGCCACATAGCTGTAGACGTCCAGACTCAGGATAGGTGGACCCACAGCGATAGGCAGACACCAGACGGCGATGACGATCGCGGTCTGACGGAGCGAGATCGATCCCCTTCTGGTCAGCAGGCACAGCTGCAACCAGCCGACGACGAGGAGCGCGACGCCGATGAGCATGAAGGCGGGCAGGGCTGACGCACGATCGAGTCGAACCGGGATGAGTAACCCGAACCAGTCGGTAGGCAGTTCGACCCCGGAACGCAGCGCGAGCCGCCCCGCCGTGGCGACGACCAGGCACACGCCAGCGAGCCCGAGCAGCCCGGGTAGGAGCGGCTCACTGTGCCCGCCGGGCATGCGCCACCCGAACTCGGCCGGTTTCGTGCGGCTTGAGCCGTCATGAGGGTACGTGGTCGGGACGCTACCGCCCCGCTGGATGACGCCCGCGGAGGGCCGCCTGGACCCTGCCTCTGTCATCTGCTCGCGTGCGCGGCACGGCACACGAGACAACCGTAGTCATATGACATTTTATGTTGATTCCGTCGAAAAGTAGGTTAACTCCGGGCTGTCAGTCGGTGGACCGTCATGTGGCACTACTGTCATGTGGCACTACTGTCATGTGGCGCCGGTGTCATGTAGCAGTGATGTCATGTAGCAGTGATAGCGAATCGTAGATTACTACCATATAGTAAGTTTTTATCGGATTCAGTCCGGTGTGGCTGGTGTGGCCGACGCGTGGGCGAGGTGTGATCGCACCGGGTCGGGCCGGCGTGGGGCGGCCTGGTACGCGATGGCCTGGTGAAGATCCTGAAGGCATGCCCTAGTCTCCGGGTGTGCGTCATATCACGGGGGTTGACGAACTGGCACGCTCCGCGCCTATCGGGACGGCCCGTGTGCTCGTTGCCTCCAACCGCGGGCCGGTGGCGTTCACTGCGGACGATGATGGCTCATTGACCGCGCGTCGCGGCGGTGGCGGGCTTGTCAGTGGCTTGCATGCGGTCGCGGGCGAGGATGCCACGTCCGGGGGTACGACCGGTGGCAGTGGGCTGGTGTGGGTCTGCGCGGCGCTGACCGAAGCCGATCGGCGGGCCACCCGCCTGGCCCCGCAGGGACGGCTCGATCTCGCTGGCCATGACACCGGCGGCGCCGCGGTGTGCATGCTCGATGTGGACCGGGTCGTGTTCGAGCGGGCCTACAACGCCGTCGCCAACCGGACACTCTGGTTCGTCCTGCATCTTCTGTATGCGCCGGCATCCCAGCCGTCTTTCGGCCCGGCGTTCGAGCAGGATTGGCTGGCGTACGAACGTTACAACGCGATGTTCGCCGAGGCGCTGGCGCGTGAGGCGGCACCCGGCGCGGCCGTACTGATCCAGGACTACCACCTGACTCTTGCGCCCGCGCAGCTGCGTCGCCTCCGGCCGGATCTGCGGATCGCGCACTTCAGTCACACCCCGTGGGCGCCGCCCGAGTACTTCCGGATGCTGCCGGATGACGTCGCCCGCGCGGTCCTTGACGGCATGCTCGGCGCTGACCAGCTGGGCTTTCTGACCGCCGCGTGGGCCGAGGCGTTCTGTCGGTGCGCCCGGGCGATACTCGGCGCCGACATCGTCATGGACCAGGACATCGAGACAGCCCGGGACGTCGAGACGGCCGGCACCACGGGCCTGCCGCGGCTGCGATACCGCGGCCGTGTGGTCCGGATCGGCGTCCACCCGCTCGGGGTCGACGGAGCCGCCCTGGCGCAGCGCGCTCACGGGCATGACGTCGCTGCCCGCGCCGCCGAGATGGGGGAATTGATCGCCGGTCGCCGGGTGATCGTGCGGGTGGATCGGACCGAGCTGTCGAAGAACATCGTCCGCGGTCTGGAAGCGTACCGGGAGCTGTTGCGTCAGCATCCACGGTGGCGCGGCCAGGTGGTGCACATCGTGTGCGCCTACCCGTCACGCCACGATCTTCCCGAGTACCGCGAGTACACGGCTGCGGTCCAGCGGATCGTGGCGGAGATCGAGGACGAGTTCGCGACCGCTTCCTGGTTGCCGCTCCGGCTCGAGGTCAACGACGACTATCCACGGTCGCTGGCCGCGTTGTCACTCGCCGAGGTCCTGGTGGTGAATCCGATCCGGGACGGGATGAACCTGGTTGCCAAGGAAGGCGCCGTGCTGTCGAGGTCCGGGGCCGCGCTGGTGCTGTCCCGCGAGGCCGGGGCGTGCGCGGAGATGGCCGCCGATGCACTGGTGATCAATCCGTTCGACGTGTGTGAGACGGCGGCCGCCATGCACGCCGCGCTGCTGATGACCGCTGACGAGCGGCGTCGCCGGTGCGAGCGGCTCGCCGCCGTCGCCAGCCGGCTTCCCCCGCGCCGGTGGTTTCGAGAGCAGCTCGAGGCCCTGCTTGCCTGACGGCGCTTGCCTGACGGCGCTTGCCTGACGGCGCTTGCCTGACGGCGCTTGCCTGACGGCGAGAAAACGCCCCTGTTGCCGGGCGCTCTCAGGCGATGCGGTCGGCGAGAAGGTGCAGCAGCGCGATCACCCCTTCCGGACCCGGAACGACGAGATCTGCCTGTTCCCGCAGCTGAGCCGGAACCTCCGGACCGTCGCTGCACACGGTCAGACCCGGCACCCCGGTAGCCCGCAGCTGGTCGACCGCGTCGAAAGCCGGTAGGTCGCCGATGTCGTCACCTGCGAACAGGACCGAGCGGGCACCCAGTTCCGCCACCCGGTCGCGCAGTGTCCGTCCCTTGTCGTGGCCGGGCGGACGCAGTTCCAGTACCCGTTTGCCGGGCGCAGCCTCGAGCCCGTGGTCTGCGGCGAGGCTGGTCAACGCGGGCGTGAGAGCCGCCAGGGAGGCTTCCGGGTCGGAGGTGCGACGCACATGTACGACGAGCGCGTGCTTCTTGTCCTCGACCACGGTGCCGGCGGGCGCGTCCTCAAGCACCCGCGGCAGGGCGGCCCTGACCGCAGCGACCCCGGGTAGTGGCTCGGGGCTCG
>NZ_CAUVXG010000029.1:1482-53569 GCF_963555885.1 Protofrankia sp. Cr2 | reverse complement strand
CGCGCGGCCGTTGGCGGGTCAGGTTGTGGTTGGTGAAAAATCCCTTGTTACGACAAGGATGAGTGGATCGTCCGCAATGAAGTTCTTGGTTTTCGACTTCGCCTGCTTCACGTCCGGGATCAGGTCCAGCACGGTCTGAGCCGCGTCCAGGCGTCCCTCGTCGTAGAACACGGTCGGCTCCGGGACGTCATACGCTGACTGGTAGTTGCCGGTCCGTGTCACTGTGAAGCCGGCGGCTTCCAGCCGCGCCCGGGCGGAATCGGCAAGACCGGGGATCCTGGAATTGTTAAGGATCACGATCGGAATGAAGACATGCTTCGGTGCGGCGGTCGGGGCGGGTGCCGCGGCGGCCGGCGGCTGCGACGTGACTCTGGGCGACGGCGAGGTACCTGCCGCGGCTGGATGCGAGGTTGCCGGCCTGGGCGCCGCGGCTGTCGGCGACGCGCCTGTCGCCGGGGCGTGTGCCGATGCCGAAGTGGTCGCTGCGGCTGCCGCTGCCGCAGCGGCAGCCGCAGCAGATTTGTCCGCGGACGGGTCATTCACCAGGTTGACCACGAGAATGCAGCCGAGTACGGCGAGCACGGCAATGCTGCCGGCCGCGATGGCGTGCAGTCGATCACCGGGACGCAGTCGGGGCGGCCGGGGCGGGCTGGGCGACGTGACGGTGGTATCGGTCATGGCGGGCGCTCACATCTCAGCCGGGTCGAGTCGGGCGGTGTCGCCGGCGCGTGCCCGTCGGCGTGTCGTCCGCAACCGGCGTAGTCGCTTGACCAGCATGGGGTCGGCGACGAGGGCTGCGGGGGAGTCGATCAGAGCGTTCAGTATCTGGTAGTAGCGGGTTGCTGAGATTGCGAACTCGGCGCGGATCGCGGTTTCCTTGGCGCCCGCATAGCGCCACCAGTGCCGCTCGAACTCCAGGATCTGGCGTTGGCGATTGCTCAACGCATCCGTTGTGTCGCTTTTGGTATCCGCATGTGCGGCGCGTGCGGACACCGGGGAGTCGACGGAGCCCTGAGTCTCCCCTGCGTGTGGCACCGCGGCCCGTGGCTCGGAGCCCCGTGGCTCGGCGGCCGGTATCTCGATGGGATGTGGCGGCGGGCCGAAGGTCTCGGACTCCGGTGCCAGGACGTGGGCGACTGCCACGGCGATGGCCTCCTCCAGACGGGACGGGATCCGCGAATCACAGGGCTGTGGTTCGCCGCCCACTATTTCAGAGGATGGGTCCGACAACTTCGGCCGAGGCGGGCGACACGCGGGATCACTTCCGGTGGATGTGGCCTGGTCTGGCCGTGCCATGAAGAAGATCAATCATTGAGCTTCACCGACAACAGCCCGGTCGCTCTAATTCTCAGGCGTTCCAATACTGTCAGCGGGTGACCCGGCGCTTCGTCCGTACCACCGAGGATTTCCAGTGCCTCGTCTGTGGGACACCGGTCCACGGTGACGGTTACACCAACCACTGCCCATGCTGCCTGTGGTCCCGTCATGTGGACGTCAACCCCGGTGATCGGGCAGCGCAGTGTGGCGGCCCGATGCGCCCGGTCGCGGTGGAGGCCCGTCCGCATGACACCGTCCTGACGCACCGTTGCCAGACATGTGGTCACCAGCGTAGGAACAGGACGTCTCCGGCGGACGACATGGAGACGATCATCAGGGTGTCGGCGGTGGGCGCCGATGGGTTCGGCCCTCCCACCCCACCTCGCGGCCGTGGGCAGTTCGGGGGTCTCGGGGACGGCGGTCCCAGGGACGGGTGGTCGCGGGGACGGCGGCGTCAGGGGTAGAGGCCGCGAGTCCGGTGCGCGTCGGCGACCCGGGCGACCCCGATGATGTGCGCGGCGGCGCGCATACTCACGCCACGCTCGGTGGCTAGCGCTGAAACCTCCCCGTAGGCGCGGTTCATGATGTCGCGCAGCCGGTCGTTGACCAGGTCCTCCGTCCAGAAGTAGGCCTGGATGTCCTGTACCCATTCGAAGTAGGAGACGGCGACGCCGCCGCCGTTGGCGAGGATGTCGGGGACGACCACGACCCCGTTCCCGTCGAGGATCGGATCGGCGTCCGCGGATATCGGGCCGTTCGCGCCTTCGACGATCATCCGCGCCTTGACCCGGTCTGCGTTCGCCGCGGTGATGACCCCTTCCAGCGCCGCGGGCACCAGCAGGTCGACGTCGAGCTCGAGTAGCTCTGCGTTGGTGATCGTGTCGGTTCCGGGGTGCCCGACGACGGTGTCTTCGCCGCGCTGGACGCGGCGGAGAAGGGCAGCTGGATTGAGCCCCTGCGGGTTGTAGACGCCACCCTTGACGTCGGAGACCGCGATGATCCGACAGCCGGCGTCGTGGAGGTACTGCGCGGCGAGTGCGCCGACCTTGCCGAACCCCTGGACGGCGACGGTGACGTCGTAGGGGTCGAGGCCGCGTTCGGCCAGCGCAGCGAAGGCCGCCAGCTGTACACCCCGGCTCGTCGCGCCGGCCCGCCCGGCCGATCCGCCGATCGACAACGGCTTGCCGGTGACGACTCCGGGTGCGGTGTAGCCGGTGTGCGTCGAGTAGGTGTCCATGATCCATGCCATGGTCTGTTCATCGGTACCCACGTCCGGGGCCGGGATGTCCTTTTCGGGTCCGATGAGCGGGACGAGCTCGGCCGCGTAACGACGGGTCATCCGCTCCCGCTCGGCGAGGGAGAGCAGGCGCGGGTCGACGGCGATACCGCCCTTGGCACCGCCGTAGGGGATGCCCATCAACGCACATTTCCACGTCATCCACATAGCCAGGGCCTTGACTTCGTCAAGGTCGGTGGACGGGTGGAAGCGGATGCCGCCCTTGGCTGGTCCGCGGGCCAGGTTGTGCTGGACCCGATAGCCCGAAAGGACGAGCAGGTGCCCGTCGTCACGCATCAGCGGAACACTCACGGTGATCGCTCGACGCGGCATCCGGAGTAGATCGTGGAGGCCGTCATCAAGGCCGAGGTGGCGGACGGCGTTCTCCAGCTGGATCCGTGCCGTGTCCCATGCCGATGGAGATCCGAGCATTCAGACACCTCCTTGTGTTGTACGCGGTCCCCGTTGACCGCGCCGCGCGCCGGCCACGCGCCGGGCTGACGGTGTCGCGGGCAGAGAGGCCGCATCTGCCCGCTTGTCGGTGACCGGGTGTCAGGTCGTAGCTGTCGACCATGTCCCTGATGGTCACCGTCGGTTGTCAGCCTGATCGCTGAGACGATCCGTGCGGCGGTCGCACATATGCACGGCTATATCACGCAGAGTACTTGCCTGCTGGTCGATGCGTCACGGCAGGGTTGACCGAAGTCTCCCTTGCCTGCATGGCCGGAAGCCTACCGGGGCCGATGAGGCACCCGGACAGCCGTCCGGGCGTGGGTCCCGGACGTGGGTCTCGGCTACCGTCCTGATCGTGCGGACGGTTGACATCCGCCCCGCAAGGGCGACACGGCGACGGTCTGGTCGGCGTGTGGGGAGCGGGTCTGCGGACCGCCGCCGACGCTGCGTGGACCGCGCCCGCCGGTGGCTCGAGCCGTGGACAGGCCGGCGGATCTGGGTGTTCTGGCTGGTCACCCGGGTAGCGCTGGTTGTGTTGGCCATCACGGCGAAGGTCCTGGGTGCCCAGCACGGTGTGCTGGGCGACGTCCGGCTCTACGATCAGTGGGGCGATGGCCTGCTCCACGGTCGAGGCCTACCTGTCGGCGACGATCGTTGGCAGTATCCCCCGGCTGCCGCCATTGTGTTGGTCGTCCCGTCTGTGCTGGAGGCTGCGACCGGATTTCCGTACGACGTCGGGTTCTTTCTGCTGATTCTCGCGTCGGACGCCGCGATCACCGGCATTCTTGCTCGCCGTTCGGCGTCGGCGGTCCGGTTCTGGCTGGTCGGGATCTGTGCGCTCGGACCGGTGTCGATGGCGCGGTTCGACATGGTGCCGGCGGTGCTGGCCGTGACCGCCGTCGCGGGGCTCGGCGGGTCGACGCCGAGCGGGCCGACGCCGAGCGGGCCGACGCCGAGCGGGCCGAACAGGTACAGCTGCGGCCGTTGGGGGAGAGTCGGTCTTGCGGTCGGTCTTGGGACCGCTGTGAAGGTGTGGCCGGTGCTGTTGCTGCTTGCGTTGGGTGGGTCGGGTGCGGGCATCCGGTTGGCCGGGCGGCTGCGCGGATGTTCGGGCGAACCGTCGGGGCGCCCGGCCGACAGCGCAGCCCATCTCGCCCTGGTGCGTATGGCGGCTGGGTTGGTGGGGGCGGTCGTGCTGGTCGCGGGGGTGCTGTTCGCCGCCGGCTGGTGGCGGGACGCCTTCGGCTTCCTGGGCGCGCAGAAAGCCCGCGGCCTGCAGGTCGAGGCGGTTTCGGCGACCCCGTTCGTCCTTGCGCACATGGTCGGGCTACATGCTGGACCGTCATATGCCTGGGGGGCGTTGCAGTTTGGATCCAAGCTGGCGCAGCTGGTTGCAACGATCTGCTCGTTCGTAGAGGTTGTGGTCGTGCTGGCCGCTGCCGCGCGCTGGTGGCTGCCGCGTTCGTCCCGAAGGCCCGAGGAATCCCGAGCCACGGCGGAATCTCGTGCGGCGATCGACCCGGCGGACCGCATGCTGGCGCTGTTGCTGGTCGTACTCGTGACAAGTCGGGTTCTCAGCCCGCAGTACCTGGTCTGGGTACTGGCCGTCGCCGCGTGTCGTCGGTACTCGTCCGGCCAGGCTGTTGCCGCGGCCCGCCGCATGGTTGACTCGCGTCGCCGAGTGACCATCGGCTTGTTGGCGACGTGCCTGCTCTCGTTCGTGGTCTATCCGATCCGTTATGAAGACGTCATCCAGGGCAGAGTTGTCGCGAGCCTGCTCCTGGTCGCCCGTAACGGTCTGCTCCTCATCGTCTGCTGGGACGCTGTTCGCGCCGCTTGGCTGCCGTCGCGGTCAGGGCCGTGGCCACCGTGGCAATCATGGCGGCGGCCACGGTCAGGGCCGCAACAGCGGCCAGCGCCACGGCTACGGGCGGATGCCGATTCAGTAGCGTCCAGGTCGGAGCCAGCGACGCCAACGACGTCACACACAGCGTCACCGAAGTGATGATCGTCAGTCGGCGTAATGCAGGTGAACCATTCGTGCTGACCATTACCGAGAGCGCGGGGACGGCCAGCGCCAGATACCAGGGATAGAGGACAGGACCGCCCAGGGCCACCGCCATCCCGCCGACACCGATGATCGTGACGTCGTCCGGGACGCGTCCAGCAGTCCCATCAGCCGTTGCAGTCCCACCAGCAGTTGCGGTCCATGCAGCCGTGCCGGCTTCAGCTGCCGTCGGGTTGCGCCAGGCCCGGCCGAACAGCCCTGCGATGACGGCTGCGGCTACGGTAAGCGACAACATCCGGGCGCAGGTGAGGACGGCGTCGGCGTGGCCGCCGACGCCGAGTAGCCGCAGTGATGGCGAGATCAGATGGGCGAGTAGCGCGGCCGGGGCGATGTCGGTCCGCAGCCTGCCGGCGGTGGACAGCGCTGTGATCCAGGTCGGACCGAAGCCAGCCGCGATCATGCTGGCCGTGATCGTGGCTGTGGCCACCGCGAGATCAAAGAACAGACCCGTCACGGCGGCGATGACGGCGCCAGCCGCGCCGCCCCGGGGGGCGCCAGTCCGGGCACGTGGAGTCGCCCCGGTCCTGACGGCTGTGCTGGTGCCGCTCACGAGCTGTTCGCGAACGTGGACGACGAGCAGTACGGCGAGAGCGAGGAAGGCGGTCGCCTTGACCGTGCCCGCCAGGCAGGCGAGGGCGACCGCGCACGCCCGGGCGGCATACGAACTGATCGGGAGTCCAGGTGGCCGGCGATCGGGCCGCCAACGGAGATCCAGGCGACGGCGGTGCCGCTCGACCACGAGGGCCGCGACGCTCAGTGCGCCGGCCAGCGCGTCCAGGTGCGCTCCGCCGACCAGGTGGATGACGGTGACCGGATTGCAGGCGAGCAGCGCGAGCACCAGCGCGGTCCGTTGGCTGCCCGTCCGTTGGCTGCCCGTCTGCTGGGGCAGCAGGCGCAACGTGAGCATCACCAGCGCCACCACCGAGGTGACGGCGACGAGGCGCAGCAGGAGCACAGCACCGATCGGACCAGCACCGATCGGACCAGCACCGATCGGACCAGCACCGAACAGCGCGGCACCGGCCGCCGCGGCCGTTTTCTCGACGAACACGGCCGTTCCGCCGTAGGGGGCATGAGTTTCGCGCCAGCGTGGATCAACCGCGGCCACGAAGGAGTCCAGGTGGGGGCCGAGCGTGCGCAGCGCTGAAATGCCGTGTGTCGCAGGATCGAGCCCGTGGCGGGCAAGCTCGCCCTGAGCGGCATACGCGTAGACGTCCCGGCTGAACAGCGGGGGGCCGAGGGCGAACGGCAGAGCCCACCCGAGTGAGGTGACGGCCAGGCGGGATGGCGCGAGGGTTTCGCGGAGGGTCGCGCGGATCAGGGCGCACCAGCACACACACAGCGTTATCACGGCGATGGCGGCGATCGCGGCCAGCCAGCCCCGGGTCGTGCCAGGCGGTGGGCCGGATGGGAGGATCCCCCACCAGGACGAGGGATTGAGTGTGTTCGGGTTGCGTGGTCCGAGCCGGGCTTCGGCGAGCACGGCGGTAACTGCCGCGATGGCGCCTACCAGCGTCGGCCAGACGGCGGGTGTATCAAATAGGACCGTACGGTTACGGAACAGCATTATAGATCTTCGTTGCCGCTCATCGATGCCGCCGCCGGCGGTCCGGATCGGCGCTGACCGGGTAGTTCCGGTCCGCGGGTTCCCGGAGGTTGGACACTGGGAGGTGTCGGTTGGGTCCACTCGGCACCTTGCTTCGCGAACACCGGCTGCGCGCATGCCGGTCGCGTGAGTCGCATCGTGGCGGGCATTCAGACCGGCATCGCGACGAGCATCCCGACCGGCATCCCGACCGGCATCCCGACCGGCATCCCGACCGGCATCCCGACCGGCATCCCGACCGGCATCCCGACGACCGTTGTGACGAGTATCAGGACGACCGTTGTGAAACTGTGCCACGTGAAACCGTGGTAGGACGAAACGTGACAGGCCGAATACTCGCGGGTGAACCCGAGCCGCCGGCGATCCGCTCCTTCCCAGTCTTCTTTCCCCCGTTTCGGCACGTGGCGGCATCCGTCGGCAGAACTGTCGACCGGCACTCCCCATCCACAGCGGTTCGGGCCATCGTCGCTGGTGCGCTCGCCGGCGCCGCGGCGTGCCGGCGCCGACCATGGGTGATCACTGCCGTCCTGTGTGGGCTGTCGTTGGCCCTTGGGCTCACCGGTCCGGACACCCCCGCGCAGGAATACCGAGTGTGGCTGTTCAAGCACGGCGGTGCGCTCCTGTGGGACGACCAGTGGTACGGCGGGCACACCGTACCCGGCTACAGCGTGCTCTTCCCGCCGCTCGGAGCACTGTTCGGGGTGCAGGCCCTGGGCTGCCTCGCCTGCGTCGCGTCCACCATGATTGTGACTCGGCTGCTGCGTGGCAGCGGCCGGACCCATGACCACGACCACGACCACGACCACGACCTGGCGCTGGTCTGGTTCGCGGTCGCGACAGTGGCGAACCTTGTCGTCGGGCGGATGCCGTTCGCCCTCGGGATGGCGTTCGGTGCGCTTGCGCTGCTCGGCGTGCGTGAGCGGCGGATGAAGACGGCGTGGGTCGGTGCGATCGGCTCGTCGCTGGCCTCGCCGCTCGCCGGCGGATTCGTGCTGCTGATCGGTCTGGCCCTGCTCGGCACGCTCAACCGGCGTCGGGTGCTGCCGCTGGTCGGCGCGGCGAGCGGCATCATCGTCGCGTTGCTGTTCCCCGAACACGGTGTGCAGCCGTTCCCGGCGTTGACGTTCCTCTCGCTGCTCGCGCTGATCGCGGCCGGGCTGGTCGTCGTCCCGAAGCAGGAGGTGGCGATTCGCCGGGGACTGGGGCTGTGGGCGGTGTCTGCCGCTGTCTTCTTCTTCGTCCCGACGCAGATCGGCGGGAACATCGCCCGGCCGGCGACCCTGCTCGCGGGTCCGGTCGCGGCGATGCTGCTGGCCCGCCGTCCACGGGTGCTGCTCGTTGTCGCGATACCGCTCGTCGGCTGGCAGATCGGCCCCGTACACGGCGCACTGGCCACCTACGGGGATGCGTCGGGTCAGCCCGGTTACTACACCGAGCTGCTCGACTACCTCGACCACGGCCCGGTGGCCGTGGGCCGGGTGGAGGTCCCGTTCACCCGTGCGCACTGGGAGGCGTCCCTGGTAGCACCGCACGTCCCGCTCGCCCGCGGCTGGGAACGGCAGCTCGACATGACGTACAACTCGTTGTTCTACAACGGCACGCTCTCCCCCAGCACCTACCACCGGTGGCTGCTCGAACGCGGCGTCCGTTTCGTGGCGCTGCCGGACGTGGAGCTGGACTCCTCCGCCGTCGAGGAGGCGAAGCTGCTGGCGGCCGGCCAGCCCTACCTGGAGCTCGCGTGGTCGGACGCGCATTGGAAGGTCTGGCTGGTCACCGACGCGCCGGGCCTGGTGCGGGGGCCGGCGACCCTGACCGAGCTCGGGGTCAGCTCATTGGCGGTGAACTTCTCCGCACCGGGGCTCGCGATCGTCCTCGTGCACTTCACGCCGTACTGGCGGCTGGACGACGGGTATGAGGCGTGCGTGTTCGAGGCGGCGGACGGCTGGACGGGCATCCTCACTGACTCGCCCGGCCCGGTGCGCCTGTCCGCCCGGCTGACCGTCAGCGGCCTGACCGGGGCCAGCGCCTTGGACTGCCCCGCCGACCCCCGCGTCCACTGAGCAGCAGCCACATTCCGGTTGGTGGCCGTACTCTACCGTTCGCCGGCAAGATCGCCAGATGTTTGTCGTTGCGTATGCTTTTTCAGCCGCCAGGCGTACCCAACGACAAACATCTACAGATCTTCGTGCGCCGCACGGCCAGCTGACGCCGGCGTCCGTTCTTTCTGTACCGATCCCGTGCCGACCCGGTGCTGACCGACGCAGCCGCACTCCCGGTTCGTGCACGTTCGCGGGTCCGCCATCTGCCTTCTCCCGACCGGATGTTGTCCAGTTTCAGACCGACTACCGCTAGACAGCTGATTATCCGGATTCGGTACGATGTCAACCGATCGCGCAGCGCGGCGTTCCATGCAATCAACGGGCATCCGGGGGGACACATGCCAGACGTCGTCGGACGCTATCGGCACATTATTGTGCAGCGCTGGCCGAACTGGTGGGTGAACTGGCCCCTGACCAGGGTCGTCGCGGTCGGGGACATCTTCGTGGCGACGTCGGCCAGGTTGGTGCGGGCCGGCGATATGACCGCAGAACTATCCATCCGCGCCGGAGCATCGATCCCGAGCTTCGAGCATGACTCGAACGGAAGCGTTGACATCACGTTTGCGCCGGCAGCGGGTGTCGCGGATGCCCGCATGCAGGCGGAGATCCGGTTCCGGCGGGGCGACGCCATGCTGGTGGCCTACGACGGGGTGACCCAGATCGACGTCGCGGACGCGACGGAGGTCGCCACAACGTTGCTGCGGCGGTGGTGGGTCGACGACTGGGACCTCGACAAGGTCGTGGTCACGTCCGTGGTGACGGCGTCCGGCGGGATTCTCCTCTCCGGCGCGAGCGAGTCCGGTGGCTCGGTCCGGCTCAATGCCCGAGCGGGTGTCGGGTCGGGGCCGTTCACAGTCGTCGATCTCGCCATGAACTTCGATCTCGACCGGTCCACCGCCCGCAACGACTCCTGGACGGTCGAGGCTTGCACACCGATGTTCCAGGTAACGCGGCTGAAGAGGACCTTCCTCCGTAGAGTGGTCGAAGACTTCGGGATGAGTCAGGGCGGCCGCGGCGCCTTCCCGAAGGACGTTCCACCCGCGCTGATCAGCTACGTGGGTGAGCATCCCGCACACGTCATCGAAGTGCTTCCCCCAGGCGAAGCGCCGCCCGAGTCGGTGTATGACGCTGCCGATGTCCAATCCGTCTGACGCCATGACGACATACCAGGCGGAGCCGTCGCGGGCGCGACAAGCGCCGCTGGCTCCCTGCGTGCCCACCGGTCCGACCGTGGTGTTCGATATCCGATCCGACCCGACGAACCCGGGAGGTTACGTAGTCAACCTGGACCGTCATACCGAGCCGTGCGGGGTCGGCCAGAGCAGCTCCCCCCAGGGGTTGACAGCGGGCCATGCCTCGTTCTCAGCTGCGGAGGTGCAGGCCGTTCGGGACCAGATGGCTGAGCGGGGACCGCTGAGCGAGGCTGGTGACGACAGCCTCCGGCAGGGGGTGGGCGAAAGCCTGTTTGCCCTGGTCAACCGGCAGGAGGTTCAGGACCAATGGCGTGCACTTCAAACGGATCCTCCGAATCGGGTACTGCTCGCGCTGCCCGATGAGCCACTCCAGCAGGGCGGGTTGCGTGACCTGCCATGGGAGCTGATGTACGGATGCGGGCCGGCGGACGAGAGCCTCTCCGGGTTTTTCTTCCAGGACCACGAAATACCCTGGTCGCTGTGGCACCGGCACGGCGGTCGGTGGGATCTCGACAGGGAGAAAGGTCCGTTGCGTGTCCTGGTCGTGGTCTGTGAGCCGGACACGCCTGGACTGTTGGCGGATCAGGAAGTCGTAAGCATCACAACGGGTCTTGCCGCCCGGTCGGTACGGGTGCATACTGAGGTGCTGTTTGGGCCTTCAAAAAATGACCTGTCCAAGACCATCGACACCTTGCATCCACATGTCCTGCATTTTATTGGACATGGGTTTCTTATGCAGAACGGCGTTTCGATGCTCAGTTTCAGGCCACGCACCGGAGTGGACTGGCAGTTATGTGCAGACGATGTCCGTCGCCGCACCCTCAGCAGGTGGAAACTGAGGCTCGTCGTCCTCAACGTCTGCCGCACCGAGGGCAATGACCTGACCAGTGATACGAAGGATCTTGCACAGGCGTTTCTGGACTCCGGGGCGGGTGCCGTGGTCGCGATGCGGGCTGAGATCGAGTCCAGCCATGCAGTCCAGTTTTCCCGCGCCTTTTATGATGTCCTCGGCAGGAGCGATCCCCCCGCGGTCGACCAAGCGATCGCGATCGCCCGATACGAGTTGCGCCTCGACAGTCCCGTGTGGGCCGTGCCCCGGTTATTGAGTGCTCGTCCATGGGGAGATCTTTTACATGTGGACGTCGACCCCGCCGACAGCGATGCGGTCGAACGCCTGCAGTCGTTTCACAGCCCGGAAATGGATGGGAAATCCCTCCTCGTCGACCGTGACACGGAACGCAGGGACGCGTGGTGGGCGATCGACCCTCCCGTCCCCGGTATGAAGCCGAAGAATTTCGCGGTCATCAGTGGGGACAAAAGGTCTGGAAAGACGTCCCTCGCCCTGTGGGTACTGTTGATCCTGCGACTGCGCGGGCTCCGGGTCACCTATGTCGACTGCAATAAACTGGTGGGCCGGCTGGACCCCGATGGAAAACAGATACGGGATGTCAGCGGACTGCCAGTCGAAGTCTCGGTTGAAAAGGCGCTGGATATAGTTACTCTAATTTTCGAAGCGGTGACGGACGCGGAAAACCCGGATCATATTCCGCGGAGTGAATTCGTCGGCAACTATCTCCCGCCGTACCCCGTAGAAGTGGACAGCAGGCTCGCGATGCGTACCGTGAAAGCGTTCGTCACGCAACTCATCGAAGTATCGCAGCGGGTGGACGGCGATATCGTTCGGGTGATATTTCTTGATCATGTTAAGGTTGGGAATCGAAAATCTCTCGATCCCGAGGAAAATTGCAATGACTGTATGGACGGCGATGAATTCAAGCTTTTCTATAGTAATTTTATAGTACCGATATTAATCGGGGAGCGGCGGCGACTACGGGTCGTCCTCATGTGGGATATCATGGCTCCGCGCGGGCAACTGCCCCCGGTTGAAGAGCGCCTGCGTGCGATAGTAGGACCCCTCAAACCTCCCGGCGATCAGTTCAAGCGGCTGTTCCGCGAGTATCTCGAACGTCTTGGTCAGCCCTTCGTCAGGCCAGATGAACTCGAGGGCTACCTCGACATGCTGCCAGAAAGTTTCGAAAGGTCCTTTCACGGGTTCGGTCGCATCCGGAAGCGGGCAGCGGACGATTCTAAACTGCGGGCCTGGTCATAATAATGGTCCCGCCGCCCGCCGAGCTTGGCCATCTGGATCCCGGTGGGACTGGGTTGACCCGACAGCAGCCGCTGCCCCCGAAGTGGCCCCTCCTGCTCCAGCTCTGCGCAGTTGCACACATCTTCGACCGGCGCGCGCTGAAGGAAATCCTGCGGCCTGAGGCGGGCCTAGACGACAGCCCCGGTCTCGACGTGCTTGAGTGGCATGGACTCGTTGAGAAGGCGCCAGGCAGGAAAAACCAGTTCCGGCTGGAAACTGAGGAACGTGAATATTACCTGAAGAGTTGGTGGCGAGCGGAGCCCGGGCGGAAAAAATCGACCGAGTTACAGAATCTATCCAAGAAGCTGGCTCATTACCAGAAGAAGCGGAATAATCGGCTTGAGTATTTTCGACACATTATGATCGCCGATCCGGCGGAGGCTAGGAGGCTGTTCACCGCCGAGTTTGCCGCCGCGGACCGGGCTCGCGACTTCGCACGTTTCCGGGATGCTCTCAGCGTACTGGGCGATGAGTTTCGCCTTGATCGCGCTGATCTCCATGACTACTACGACGAGTGGGCCGGCTATTTCCGTCGGCAGCAGTACTGGTCCGTGGAATACCGGCGGTCGGCCCATTTTCTGCCACCCCACGGCTGGCGCGAGCAGGTGGAACGCCTGCTGGCCGGCGACAGCGGTGTTCGTGGCTGGTACATGTTCGGAGCCGATGGCAGCGGTAAATCAATGGGTTTGCAGTGGCTCATCGCCCGGCGCTGCGTTCCGGCACATCCCGGCGAAGGCGCCGGTGGCGACGGCCCGCTCACTGACATTCCCTGTGCCCGGGTCGACCTGGGTGCGCTCGACCCGGTCATCCTCGGAAGACATCCGTGGCTGATCCTGCTACCGATCGCCGCGCAGTTGCAGCTGCACACGGATACCGCGAATTTCGAGTGGCTCATCGGACACTATGAGATGTTCGCCGGTCTGCTTCGGCCGGCGGAACCGTCGGAGCAAATCGCGGCAGCAGCGCGGATCTTGTCCGACGACCAGGCCGCCGCGGACATCGGGCGTAAGGTCACGGACGAATTTATCGCCAAGATCGAGTTGCCATCCCGAAATTCGACGGTTATCCGAAATCAACTGGTTGTCGTCGTCGTCGACACCGTCGAAGCGCTGCTGAACTTCGATGAGGAGAAGACGCGTGATCTCCTCAGGCTGTTCGCCGACGTACACCGCAGGTGTTCGGCGTTACGTTTGATCATTGCTGGCCGACACTCCGAACTGCTCGCGTCGGGGCTGGAGACAACCGGTTTTCCTACCACCGACGGGTTGGAGGTGCCGGCCTGGTTCGCAGACCTTGAGAAGATCGAAGTGACGAACTTCGACGAAGAGACCGCTGGGCGTTACCTACGGGAGATACGCGGCATCGAGGACCGCGACCTGGTGGTGACGGGTGTTTGTCAGGCCGGCGGTTCACCGTTGGCACTGGCGCTTTATGCCGATCTTTACACCGATCTTCATGCCGATCTGATCAACCAGGACGGGGTGGTCGCTGCCGCCGAGCTCGAAATGGACGGCCAACCGGCACTGCCTCACCTGCTCGAAAAAGTAGTGCTGACCATCGTCGACCCGGCTGTACGGTGGTTGCTGCGCTACGGGGTCGTGCCGCGACGCTTGCGGCTCGACGCCGTCCGCACGGTGATGCGCCCCCATCTCGAACAGATAATGGCTGGCCTGGCCGACGCGGACAACCCGCTCGCCCCGAATGTCTTTCCGCACACATCTCAGGCTTTCGGTGACGACGAACTGGATCAAATTTGGGCGGGCCTGCTCTCCCACGCCGGTATCCTGTCATTCTTGCAACATTCTCTGGATGACCCGGAATCCGTCGTCTTCCACAGTCGCACACGTCGGTGTATGCGCGAACTCGTCGCCGAGGAGCAGGTGTTCAAGGACCTGCATCGTGCCTTCGCGCAGGATTTTCTCCGGAAATCTGTGGATTTTGATCCCGGGCAGGGCGTTGAGTGGGTTTCGTGTTATCGGGAGGTTGTCTATCATAAATTCCAGTGTGCTGATCCGGGCGCATTGGATGAATGGCGGGGTGCGCTCCTGCGTTGCCGGCGCGCCGGGGCGGTCGACGATCTGACGGTGCTCGCCCGGGATGTCCTGGGGGAAGATTATCAGGATGAGGACGGGAACCCGACTGTCGGTTCGCTTGTCCCAGGTGAGGCGGACCTGCTCCTCGCCTATGCTGCTGCCCGGCGGGCACGGCTGCACCGGGCGAATGCCCCCGACCCACGCTGGTCAGCAGCCGCACGCCACCTGAGCCGTTACGACCAGCTCTGCGCCGAACCGTCGCCGCGACCCGTATTGGCGGCCGCGGTCCGCGCGGCTGTCCGGCTGGCCGAGGGAGCGGCCCGGGAGGCGCTGGAGATCGCGGAGTCCGTGCTTGACGTCGCCTCCGGCCATACGCCCGAGGACCTTGGTGACAAGATCGACGTTTGGCAGGTAGTAGGTGACTGCCGCGCGGCGCTGGGCGATGATCGGACTATTGAGGCTTATGAGCAGGCGCTGGAGGCCGCCACCGGCTGGAGCGGCCGTGAGGAAGAGATCACGCTTGCGTTGGCCGATTACTATGAGCAGCGAGGCGACTTCGACGCTGCGCTGCGGGCCGTAACCGATGGTGGATCCCCATCGGTTACGCTGAAGCTTCGGCGGATAGACCTGCTGTTGCGGTGCGCTGAGCCGCAGGAAGCTGCCAATACTGCACGGCGGGCGCTCACCGATCCGGCTCCACCGGTTGGCAGGGCCGATATGGCCCCCGCCGAGCGGGCCGCACTGACCCGTGCCAAGGCTGAGGCTGCGCTGCTGCTCGGTGATGAGCAGGCCGCCCTCGCCTGCCTTGACCAGGCCATGATGATCGTCGATGACGATTTCTCATCGGTCGAGGACGGCATCCACCATCGTGCTCTCACGCTGCAGCTTCACGCCTCGCTTCTCGGCGAGTTGCTCATGTTGGACGAGGCAGGGGAGAAGTTTCGCGAGGCTGGGGAACTGTGGCGGGGGTTGGGATATACGAGCGGGCACCTCACGTGGCGATTGGCGTATGGGACGTTCCTGATGCGGGACGTCGGGGACATGGCAACGGCCAGCGAAGAACTACCCGATGACGTGTCCAAACCGCCGGCTGTCGAGCCGAACGGACGTTTCGACGAGGTCGCTGTCCGTATCTGGCTACTCGCTGTGCAGGCTCAGGCGATCAAAGCGTCCGGTGCGGAAATACTGACGTTTATCGGCGTCTTGACGGACTGCCTTACGGCGATGACCGAACGCGTCGCGCCACCGCAGATCGCTGCCCGCGTCGCGGTGACCGGGTTGGTGCTCTGCCATCAGAGCAGTAACACACAAGACGTACGTGCGGAGGCGGGTCTTTTTGCCGTCAGACTAACCGCAGAGCTCCCTAAGATCCGGCCGGTGACCGCTCGGTTTCTTCCCTTGGCGGATCTTGAATTCTGCGATACACCGCAGTCGGATTCGGACGAACTTAAAGGGCTCCGTTCGGAGGTCGCAAAGCTGAGCGGCCCCGGCGTTCTTCTTTCCAACACGACTCTGCGAACGTCGTTGTTCCGCGAAGCGCGACGGGTCTGTCGTGATCAGCGGTCGCTTGGGAGCCCGCCGCCCGAGACTTGGCCGTTGTTGGCGCGATGGCGCTGGTCGCGGCCCAGCGATCACTATGCTGAACTCAACCCTGATCCCGGTCAGCGTAATTTTGATCCGATATTGCGGGATCATCTTGAGTCGTTGGTCGAGGGAAGCCTGCCGGACAGCGACGACAGATTGTGGCTCCTGCGCGCCTGGGCTTTCAAACTACTGGCCAAGCAGCTGCCAGCCGCCGGAGAAACCCGCGACGCAGATAACCGTGATGCTGCGCTCCAGAAAGCGATCGGCAGTGCCGGTCAGGTGCGGACGAAGTCACGCTGGACGGCGGCGATACACGATGCGCGCGCTGCGATCGTGCCGTCTGATCAGCGGGGCGGCAGCAACGACAAAGACAAAGCGCGGCGCATCTATGAGGATCTGGGTCGGCCCGCGCCACCGCAAGAAATAAAGGTCTGTTTCGAGGACGCTAGCGGTACTGAATGGTGTGATGTTACTGGGCCTGAGGGCGTGACCGTCGACATTGATGAGCTCCAGCGCCTGATGGCTGCCGACGAGACGTACCTACCGCTGCGACTCGTCGCCGTACTTACCGGGATCACGTCGCGATCTATTGATGGCGACGGGCTCAGCGACACACTTCGACTCCAATCGGATGAGCCCCGAGTTCAGATGCTGCCATGGGAACTGGCCGATCCGCCGGCGGCAGATGGCGACCGCCATCGGTGGCCGAACATGTATCGTTGCATGCCAACCGCCGGCGACAGGGTGAACACTCGCTGGTTGGAAGCCGCGCGGGCGACTGATGTGAGCGGGTTGGCAAACCTGCAGATCGACAGCGCCACGGCCACGCTTCCCGTTTCACCGGGCCAGGGCCGCACACTGTACAGGTCATTGCAGCTATCGCTGCGGGGGAAGGATGCCGACGACAGCGTTCCGTTGGTAGCAATCGTCAGGCCGGCGACGCGTTCGGGATACCAGGTCAAACCGTCCGGTGAGTCGATGCTGTTCGACATCGTCCGGGTTTACGAGGAGTGTGACTACCTGGTTTTGCCCATCAGGCGGTCGGCTCTGGGAAATACTGGGTTGCGACTGATTGCGACCGATGACCTCCCGACTCCCACGATACTGCACCTGCGGGCACCGCTGGCAATGATCGGTGATTCGCCGTGCCTCGATTTCTCCGCCGACGGCCCACACCGACGGCCGGCGGGCGGAATCCGTGGTACTGACGTCCGACCTCGGGCGGTGGCGAGCTGGATTGCCGAATGTGAACCGGGTACCGCGCCGGTCGTGGTGCTTGACCCGCCGCAGCCCGGCTCGCCCGCGGACTTCCACTCCCAACTACTCCTCCGCAATCTTTTCGCGGCCCTGCTGTTCCAAGAGGCTGCGACACCCGTGGTGGTGGCCACCGGGCTCGAATTGCGCCACAGCATAGCAGTGGCCCGTGCATTGGCCAAGGGGCTGCGCCAACAAGGCGATGTACTGGCTGCTATCCGCGATCTGCGTGAGCGAGTCTGGGCGGACGCCATGCCGAAATCGGGCGGTATCAACGGCTGGGCAACGCGCGCCACGGCCGTGTTCGCCGCTACCTCGGCGCTGATTCGAGCATGAGCCGGCTGGACGAACGGCGTCGGGTTGAATGGAAACATCAGGTGGAGAGCTTGTCGAACGAACTTTGCCTGTGGGAGCAACAAGCCATGGCAGGACGACCCCTGGAGAAACATCATAGCCAGGTGCGGAGCATCGTCACAATGCTTCAATCATTTGCCAAGGAAGCCGGTGTGCAGATGCAGGACGCGACGTGTTCGATCGATGATCGTCAAGATATTATTCTTGACCTACATCATGCCTGGGATTTTTTTCGCTCGAAGCTGACGCTCCGTTTCGTCGAATGGACCAGGGATTTTCTGACAGTCGCTGACGAGTTTGCCTGGGCCTGCTACCGACCAGCGGTCGAGGTCGGTAGTGATCGAGTTGATCACGCCATTGCGATCGAGCCTCCACTGGTATTCCTCAACCGTTCACGGACGCCGTTCGCTCAGCTCCGAGGGAGCGAGTTTCTCCAGTTTGGAATGAGTTCGGAAGAAGGCCGTAGATGGCAACGGGAAATACCATTTCCGATGATCGGGATACCATGGTACACGACCCGCCATGTACCAGACCTCCTCTACGTCGCACACGAGGTCGGTCATCATATCGAAGACCGTTTTGATCTCGGTGACGCTTTGATCGAACGGATCGCAAGCGCTGGCGTGAGCGCGGAGTGGTTGGACTGGTCGGGCGAGGTGTTTGCTGACATATACGGCTGCGTGTCGGTCGGCGAGGCATACGCCGTGACGCTCTTCGACGCGATTCTGAACGCTGGAATGGGTGTTGGCACCGGAAAGTACCCGCCCGCACCGTTGCGAGCGCGGGTATGCCTTGCGGCCGTCGAACGGATCCGCGGCCGTGCCGTGGCGTCGGAAGTCGCCTCCCACTGGCCCGAGCCCTGGCCGGCAGCAGCAACTTCATGCGAAGTGGAAAAGGTGGTGGATGCCCTTCTCGCGGGTCCCTATGAAGCACTGAACGGGCATACGCTGTATGGTCGACTGGGATTGGGATCCCAAGCTTTCGAGAACATCCACGATGCGGGCACACTGTTGCTGCGTGGTATCACACCAAGCTTCTTGCAGGACGTGCGGGCGATCATCGCGGCGGCTGTGCTGGCGTTCCACCGTGATCCGAATAAATTTGACGAACAAGGTGCTGGCGACAAGGCGCTGTGCAAGGTCCGGAGCCTGGTGAGGCACGGGGTACGGGCCGGTGCGAACGCTGCGGAGCAAGAGCAGGCTCAGACTGTCGGCCGCGCACTCTTCCACGCCGTGGCAGAACAGCGCTCAGGGCGCGGATGAGCTGATTCGGAAATAGGTGGGGTGAATATTCCGAACTGGACGGTGCCGCTACCTCGAGGCTGGTCCAAAAGCTTCGCCGACAAATTTCTCGACCGTCTGGCTGTTGGGTGCCCGGAGTTCTACCAGCCGTGCTTTAATCACTTCGAGCGCATTATCCCTCTCGCTGAGACGTTCGACCAGCGTGGTCCGTTCTTCGCCGGCTTTTTCGTTTTTAAGTTCCAGTGAAATCGAGATGATTTTCAACGCATGGTCGATACAGGAGGCTTCGCGTTCAGCGTCCTTGTCGGTCGGCCCGTCAGGCCTTGGTTGCAGCCTGTTGGGTGCCGGCCAGATGGGCCGGGTCTGCTCCAGCGCCCGTAACAGGTAGGTCGAGATCAGAATTCTGCCGCCAGCGACGCCGACCGCGTTCTCATAGTGGACGTGGTAATTATCATCATTTCGATTCTTCGCGAAATCACCGAGCTTGACATGGGCGATGATCTGCTGACTGTCGCCGACCGCCGCCCTCGCGGCTTCTTGGTAGTACTCTTCGCCGGATTCACTGTCCTGGGCGGTTTCAGCAAGTGCCGTCAACGCCACAAAATGAGTTATCGGGTCACTTTCGCGTGAATGGTCGCGTGCAAGGGAGAGGTTCTGTCGGGCGCGGACGAGATTATCTTCAAAGATAAAGAAGAGTCCCAGCGCCAGATTACCGCGGGCCCGCTCATCCTGGTTATCTCCGAGTAAGCGCAGCGCGGCCGCAGCGTGCTGACGGGTGTGCTTCTCGGCATAGCGCGCAGCGGTGGAGCGAGTGATCTCAAGTTCGCCCCAGGTGCGACGCCTGTCGTCGAGTGGCCCACCCAGTCTGTCCAGTGACGGTCGATCACCCATTTTCTCCATTGCCATGCCGATCGCGTCGGTGATCTGTTCCGCCAAGGCGCCGTCGAGCTCAAGTAGGGCTATATTGTCGTTCGCCCGTCGAAGGCTCGTGGCCGCACCGGCCCAGTCGTCCTGTCTGAGACTCGCGACCGCCATGCTGAGACAGGCCCGCGCTTCGGCGTAGGTGTGACCGATTGTCTTCGCCACATTCGCGGACTGTCTCAGTTTGTCAACCGCGGTGTCAATCTGCTCTTCTGTGCCAAGCAGATAGCGGCCCTCATTATAGGAATGCTCCAGATCGTCCACCGGCAACTCGGGGACGGATTGTGCGGCACGTCGAGGAATGTGGGCCACTTCGGCGGGAAATATCGGGGGATAACGGCGGCGGGCCGTGTTGGTAGCGCGGGCACCAGCCGGCTCACCGAGGGCGGCATAGAGCTCGCGCCGGGCGCCGTCCTCATCGTGCGCCATCAGGCTCGCGGTCACCCGTCGACGCGTGAATATTCCGGTCGCAGTGTGGTTACGGACTGCCACCGGCAAGAGCGCGACTGTACGATTAAATCTGTCCTGCTGCCGGTAGAACAATTCCCAGGCGGCCTCCGCGGAGGCGGACCGTTGGTATTCGCGCGACATGAGTGCTACGAGGCATATTTTTTGATCTTGGTCCGTCCAGATTCTTTCCAGGTCGTCTACGTCCGGCCTGGACGCGTGATGGCGGCTCACACGGAACCCCCGTTCCTCGAGCTGCCATGTCACCCAGTCGGCCCATTTATAGTCTCCATATGCGGAGCTGACCACGATGTCGGAGAATGTCATCGGGTCCCACGGTTCCCGATTGGACAGCTGCACCCACCGATTCTTGTCCTTAATCCTCAGCTTAGTATTCGCACCACCCGTCAGATAGCCAGCGAGACGCTCACACGACGCGGTCACCAGTGGCGCCGCGTCGGATTCGTCGTGATTGGCCTCGGGGAGTCGTGGCAGTTTCTCATTGAAAGCGAGGCCTGGGACATAGGGAATTTCCACAGCCTCCAGATAGGTGTCGCGCTCCGCCGGCGGAATCAGTGTCGATGATTGAACCAGATTATTAAAGGCGCGATGATAGAGGTCTTGTGCGGCGTCGAGCCTGAGTCCGTCGGAACCGTCGACCCGAGTGGGTAGGAGCAAGATTTTTATGTTCCTTCCCGATTGTGTGATCTCGTAGGCTCTTCGTCGGGTACCCTCGATGTTCTGGTTGTTCATCGCAAAGCAGAAGACGACCGTGTCCGGAAAGTCGTGCAGGCATGCCTCGGCGGTGCCGCTGTAACCGGTCCGGCTGTCGATGAGTATGTACTCGTACTCGTCGCGCAGGTGTTCAAAGGTCCTTTTGAGGAATTCGCCGCCGCCTCTTGTATAGAAGCTGCTCCATTCCAGTTTGGCCAGTCGGGCGTGATAGGAATTGCCGTTTCCGTCTGCTCTATTCTCCATGCCGGCGGGTAGTATGAACAGCATTTCCTCGTTGAGGTCGAACAGTCCGTCGGTCGACATGGGAAAACAGGATCTCACAAGTTGTTCCCGTGCCTTGTCTTCGGCTTGGTCGCACTCCTTTCTTCTCTTTTCCAGGACTGCGCTCGCCGAGTTTCCTGCGTCGGCTACACGAGAAATATAGGGGGCGAGGTAGGTCATGGCCTCCAGCAGGCCCGGGCGGTCGCTTATCTCGTCGGTGCCGTAGCCGGCCCGCGGCAGCACGGGCTCGAAGTAGCGGTAGAGACCGGGGCTCTCCAGATCCCAGTCCACCACGAGAACTTTTTTGCCGTTCGACGCGAGTATCCAGGCGACCTGGGCGACGCACATGGATCGGCCGACGCCACCCTTGAAGGAGTAGAAAGTGACGATCTTCCCGGGCATCAGGGCTCCATGGTGGACGTCGCACCGGTCGTGGCTGCGTTTTGCGTGGTGTCCGCGATTATGAAGTAGACCCGTTCGTTCAGCAGATGGGCGAGCTTGTCACCGACCGGGTGCGTGGCCGATTCCCGTGGAGAATTGCGCTCCAATTGAATCATCCCGTTCTGTCCATTGCGTTGTACCGTGAAGCGCTGACCGGCGCTGCTCACATTGGCGTCGTCGGTGGAGAAAGACGGATCCCCACGGCTCGTGCCGTCCACATTGTCGATTCCGAAAGAAATCGTGGATTCTCCGGGAGCGCTCGGCTCCAGAACATCGCAGGCGATGTTGTCACGGTAGAGACTGATTTTAAGACCGGCTACCGTGGCGTGTCGGGTGATGCGGCTCCGGAATTCGAGGATGCCTGCGCCTACGGTGGTCGTGATGATGAGGCTGACGAGGACGAAGAACGCTACCAGCCATTCGTTCACGGGGCTGTCGGCGGGGAAGGGGACGACGGTCAGCGCGACGAACTGGTCGCCCAGCCGGAAGTTTCCGAGCCGGTCATCCGGGCAGGAACCGACGGGCTGGTCGAATGCCTCGATGATCCCGCCGGTCGGGCCGAGTGATGCGTGGTCACCGGCGCGGATCGTCAGGAGCTTCGGCTGACCGTCCTTCATCTCGTTGGGACGCAGGGTGACGGTGTCCATGGTGACCCCGAGGGCCGCCCAGGATTCCGGGGAGCACAGAGTAATTTCTCTGATCCTGCCCCAGTTGCCGGTGACGGTCAGATAGCCGGATACCGAGCCGCCGCGTGGGAGAGGGCCGTTGAAGGTCGGGAAGGTGACGGTCGGCCCCGAGTTTTTCTTGGCCTCCGAGATTTTTTGAATCGAGGTGGCGTAAATGATCGCAGTCTGCGCGGGATCCTTGGCATCGGGCCAGGAGACGGTCGCTGTGAACGTCAGTGGGCCGGAGGCTGCCACGGGAATCTTGAAGGGCGCGTGCGTGGAGAAGACGATGATGTCGCTGCCGCCGGCGTCAGCGGCGAATCTGGGCGCGGCGTCTAGTTCTTCCGGTGGCTGGCTTCCGGTTCCGTAGTCGACGGTGAGCCGGGCGGTCACACCCGCCAACGCTCGCGGGAGCTCGAGTGCACCGGCCCGGGTGTACAGGCGTGCTTCCACGTTCACCATGGGCGGGCCGCCGTTCGGCCCGGGTTGTGGCGGGGTCGGGCGTACCAGCATCGCGGTACGCGGCGTACCTTCCCACTCCACCTGGACGTCAAACATGATCGGTGGCCCACCTGGTGACGCGGTTGCGACGACTGTCCACTCGCCGGGCATCGGGCGGGTGACGTGTAGCCGGTCGTACCCGTCCGCGCCGGCGGGGCGCTCGAAGGTGGAGCCGTCCGGGGTTTTCTTGCCGATCTTCACGAAGCTGCTGTCGGAACAGTCCTGCGGGCCGCCCACGGGGTGGGGTTGGCAGAAGTTGAACGTGAGACGATCCTCGTGCCGTACGCGGATCGTCGCGTCGGTTGCCGGCAGCGGGATTCGCCGTTTCGCTTCGCTCCGACACAGCGCTCGGGGTGTGAGAGCACTGGCAACCGCCGTCGCCGCCGGGATGAGATCATCCCCTGTACCCGCCATGTGTACGGACGGCGTATCCCGCTCGCAGGTGCCCGACCCCTGGAAACCGCCGCGGGCGATCGCGTCCAGGCTGGCTGCGTCCGCGGACCCGAAGCCCAGTGGCCACACCTCGATCTGGTTGGTGCGCAAGTCGGTCGGGACGGCGTTCACGAGCTGGTTTCGCCTGTTGGCCGTACCGCCGGTGAACAGGACAAGCACCCGCCGCGTGCCGAGGGGCGTGTTGCGGACCAGATCATCTTCGAAGAACTTCAGTGCCCCGGCGATGTCGGAGTCATTACCTTCGGCGGCCTTGCGTGGGTGCAGGCCCTTGAGACACTCCGCGATCGACGAACCGGTCGTGGTCGCGGTCGCGGTCGCGGACAGGCCCGCTTCCTGAAACGGACAAACCCGGTCGAAGGTGGGCTTTCCTTCCGCTGGCGGTGGCGGCGCACTCCCGTAGCCGGCCACCGCGACCTGGTAGTCGCCTGTCGGTGTGCCGGCCAGGGCCGATGCGGCGATCTTCTTGGCCGCATCCCTCTCCCAATCGATCTGGCCGACCGTCACGTTTGCGGATTCGTCGACCAGGATCTGGACGCGGACCGGTTGTGGCGATGTTTTCGGCACCGGTGCGGCCGGGTCGGGAGAGCGCGTTTGCGCATTGACAGGTACAGCCCAGAAGGCGATCGCGACGGTGATGCAGATCCCCGCCAGTGCGCGCCCGAAGCGTGCCGTGGACATTCGGCTGGCCATCCCTAACCCCCGTCGGCGCCGGACCCCACCGCGCCAAGCTCTCGCCGCGATGAAAACCGTACCGGACAATAGCCACCGTCGACACCGGAGCTCTTCGAATCTCGGCATTTGACGGAATTCACATTGAGTGTTCATTGGTGTACTTATGGTAATTGGATCGTGTGTTCGTTGCGCTTCCCGGCTCGACTGCCCCGTACCGGCGTTGTCCAGTCGAGCAATACCCGACGAGAACCTACTCCGCAATCGGTAGATCGTTGTCGGTGGGTTGCGTCGCGACCGCCCCTGTCTGGAGTCTGCGGGGTTAATGGGTGTCAACAGTGCGGGTGTCGTTTTAGGTAAACAGCCGGCCAAGCGGAGGTGCAAGATTCACTCGGGTCGGGAAACTGGCGTGCGTTCCGGTAGGATCGGTATTCACTATGGACCACCACGCGGGGGGAGCGTCCATTGGCTGTAAAGCAATCGGGCGTACGAGGTCGCCAGGCGTGGCTGCCGCCTGCCCTGGTAGCGCGCCTGATGGGCGGCGCGGTAGCTGTTGGCATCGTCCTGGCCGGGACGGTTGTCCCGGCCCGCGGCCAGGCGCTACCGAGCGCGCTACCGAGCACCGCCGCCTCGAATGCCGCAGGCAATGACCTGGCCACCCAGCCGGTGCGGGTCGTTGTTCTTGTTGACGAGTCCGGAAGTCTCTCCGACCAGGACGTCGTCAACGAACGCAACGCCGCCTCGGTCATCGCCGTCGCGGACGTCTCCCCGCAGTCCCAGGTCGCGGTCCTGGGCTTCGGGAGCTCCGAGGGCAGAGTGGGCCAGAGCGCGGTCAACCCGGTATGCCCCCTGACGACCGTCAACCAGTTGGGTGATCAGCAGGAGTTGCTCCGGTGTATCGGCACGCTGCACCGGCGAACCGCCGAGGAAGGTAACAACACCGATCACGTAGCCGCGCTTGCCCAGGCCCTCGACATCCTGGCCGCGCCGGATGCCCTCAACCGTCCTAAAATGATCTTCTTGTTGACCGATGGACGGCTCGACGTCTCAGGGAGTCCCCAGTACGGTCCGGACGTCACCACGCGTAACGCTGAAGGACAGCGGCAGCTAGTCGAGAAGATCAATGAAGCCCGTGACGGCAAGGTGCAGATCTGGCCGATCGGCTTCGGCAACGTCGACATGGCCTCGCTCGACGGCTACGCCACCGGCGGCTTTCAGGGGACCTGTAACCGTTCGGTCGACGCCAGGCCGCGGACGAACATCTACACGTCATCCAGCGATGTGGGCAAGGCATTGCTGCAGGCGTTCGCGTCGGCCCGGTGCGCTGGCGTCTCGGCTTTCGACCAGGGCACCCTCGCCGGCGGAGAGTCCGTTGACCTGGCCGTCGACATCCCGCCCATCAGTACCGACGGGTCCATCGTGGTGTTGAAGGGCAGTGACAAGGTCAGGGTCACCTATTTCGACCCGCGCGGGGTGGAGGTACCACGCCAGAGCCAGAACTTCGACGGTTCGGTGCTCCAGGCGACAACTGAGAACGCGGCGGCCGAGTCGTTGCACATCCGCGACCCACGCCCGGGTACCTGGAAGGTGCGGCTGACCGCACCCGCGGGCGTGCCCACGTCGACGGTTGCGGCCTCGGCGATCTGGCAGGGCCGCATCCGCTCCTCGATCGCGGTCACCCCGCCCGCACCGCAACCCGGCCAGACCGTCGACGTACGGGTGCGGCTACAGACCCGCGCCGACGCGGTCACCGACCCGGCCGAACTGCGCAAGCTCACGGTCCACGCCGAGGCATCTGGTGACGGAATGCCGCTCCAGAGCGTTCCGGTCGCCGACGACGGCAAGGGCCCCGACCGACGGGCGAACGACGGCGAGTTCGCCGGTCAGGTCACCGTTCCGACCAACGCCACCGGTGATCTCACGTTCGTCGGGCGCATCGACGGGATCGGTGTCGTCGGCGACGAGCGACCGTTCACCACCCGGATCACCAAGGGGCCGCCTCCGGTCACCGCCGACATCAGCGTTGACGGCGGACGGGTCGCGCCGGGCGACACCCTGGGTGGGACGGTCATCATCAACACGGCGGACGGCAGGCCCCGTACTCTCGGGCTGCGTCTGATCGATCTGGACCCGGGCACTCTTGCCGAGCTCAGTCCGGCGAGAATCCAGACCAACGGTTCCGGACGCTCGCAAGAGGCACTGACGATCCAGTTCCGCGCCGGTACGAAACTCGGGCCGGCCAGCGGAGAGCTCGACGTGTACGACGTGGCCGACCCCGCGACCGTCGTCGCGACGGGCTTCTTCACGGTGAATGTCGCCTACCCGTCGCCGCTGCTCCAGCGCCTGTGGTGGTTGTGGATCCTGTTGCTGGTAGCGGTGCTGACAGCGGTGGCCCGGTTGCGTGGTCGGCGCCGGGCCTTCCTCGCCCGTCGCGATGTCCGCGACCTCACCATGGTCCTGCACCGAAACGACGCGGAGATCTACAAACTCCGCGCGCCGCCGACACCGTCCACCCGGTTCTCCTTCGCGATCCGGGACCCCCGGAGCAGGTCGGCGCGTCTCGATCTGGCCGACGGTCGGGAAAGTGCCCATGAGGCGCGCCGCGGGGACAGCGGCGAGCTCATCGTCAGGACGCCCGGTGGCGCGACGATCACGCTGTTGCGTGGGAGGCCTACACCGATCGCGGACGGACTGGCGCTCGGTTTCCTCGATGCCCGTATCGCGGGAACGGCGGGGTCGGCAGGCGCGGCGGGGGCAGCCGGGGCCGCGGGCGGCGCCGGACGCGGCTCCTCGAATGAACGCAACCGTTTCCGGACCGGTGCGGGTGGTGCAGGTCGTGCTCACGCCGGCGCCGGTGCGGCCTCCGACGGGGCTGGGCGCGGACAGACGGCAGGCGGCTGGCGGGACAGGGCCGGCGCGGGTGCCGGTTTCGGTCGCCCGCCGGGGGCATCCCGCGATCAAGAGGGCGGTTGGGGCGGTCGGGGTGACGGGGGTTACGGCCAGTCCGCCCCCGGCGGTGCGCAGTCCGGCTCGTGGCGGAGCGGGGGGAGCCGGCCCGGCCGCGGGTCGTCGTCGGATGGCGGCACGGGAACCGGCTATCAGCAGGACGGCTTCCGACCCGGTGCTGATCGACCAGGCGGTCGGCCTGATGACATCCGTGAGACCGGCCGGCGGGATTCCGGGCAGCGGGACACCGGGCAGCGACCCGGCCGCGGGGAGTCCGACCGCGCCGCCAGCCAGGCTCGGGCGGACGACCGCGGCGGGTCCGGCGGCTACGGCGGGTCTGGCGGGCAGAGCCGGTATGGCGGTTATGATCCCGGTTCTCCGGATGATCGGGGCAGCTCGGACCTGCATGACGAGATAACCCAGCCCGGTCGTGACGGCGGTCGCAGGCCTCGCGACCGGGACCACTTCGGCGACGATTTCGAGCAGTCATGAAAGCCGGACCGGCCGGTGTGGCGACGGCTGACTCCGGGCCCCGCGGTCGTGGGCGATCTGACAGGGAAGCGAGCGAGTCCGCATGAACATTTACCAGCCGATGATGTTCGTCGGTCTGGGGGGCACCGGATGCCTCATCGGAGCCGAGCTGGAACGCCGGCTCCGCAACGAGCTGTGCGGACCGGACGGCCGGGACCTGATCGGCCGGGTTCCCGGCCAGGGTTATCTGCCCTACCAGCTACCGGCCTGCGTCCAGTTCGTGTACGCCGACCTGAACGAGAGCGAGCTCACCAAGCTCCGCGGCCGGGTCGTCCCGGGCGAGGAGCACGAAGCCGCGGTCGCGCACACCCAGCACATCACCCATGAACTCGTACCCCGGTTCGACACCTATCCACAGGTTGCGCTGAGCCTGCGGACCAACGCCCGAAAGTTCATCCGGGGATGGGTGCCGCCACCCGCCGGGGAGCCACGGGTGGCGCCGCTGGTCCGTGGTGCCGGGCAGCTGCCCACGGTCGGGCGGGCCGCCCTGTTCGAAACGTTCCGTAACGGGTTGGAGCCGGCGCAGCAGCCGATCGCGCGGGCGATCGGGATGATCGGTAACTCTGGCGACGAGCTGTCCCGGCTCGGCGGGCGGTTCGGCCAGACCTGTGATGTCTTCGTCGCGTTCTCCGTTGCCGGCGGCACCGGCGCCGGCATCTTCTACGACTATCTGTATCTGATCGGTGAGGCGTTCCAGCGGACCGACTACCGGGCGCAGATCTATCCGCTCGTGCTCATGCCGTCGGCGTTCGAGGAGGGGATGGGCGGTGGGCGCCGGGCCCGGCTCAACGCCGGCCGTGCCCTGCTCGACCTGTTCCGCCTGGTGGACGACCAGAACGGTTCCACCGCCGGCACGGAGCTGACCGCCACCGGAACCACCGGAACGCTCGGGGTGCTCTACCCGGGTCAGGAGAAGGCGACCGCGCTGGCGCCCGCTACCATCCAGACCGCCTTCCTGTTCAGCGGCAGCTACGGTGTCCGCCGCGACGACCTGCACCGCTCGATCGTGTCGCTGATGCTGTCGCTGGTCGGGACGGGCAAGGTCGACGCCACCGGCGCCGGCGCGGGTGACCGGCTCTACCAGTCGTTCGCCGACGACTTCATCAACCGGGGCGTGGAGCGCGAGGTCCCCGCGCCGTCCGGTATCGGCCTGCGGGGCGTGTCGACCAGCCTGGTGGCGTCGATGGACGTACCCGTGGACGATCTAGCCGACATCGTCGCCTCCCGGCTGCTGGCGCGCGCGGTCGACCTGCTTGGCGAGATCGTGCCCGGCAGCGGCGAGGACAACGAGCCGGCGATCGGGGAGTTCATGGCGGCGGCCAACCTCGAGCCACTGCTGTCCAGCCGACCGCTGCCGTTCACCGAGGTTTCGGCCACGCGCGGGGCACTGGAAATCACCGGGGTGCTCCGGAGCCGGGCTCGCGCGATGGAGGACAGCGTCTTCGCGCTCGAGGATCGGCTGCGGGCCGACGTGCCTGACATGGTCGCCGCATTCGACCCGACCAAGGCCGTTGACATCCTGCTCGGACGGTTCGACCTGTTCCGGACCCGCCGGGTCCTGCTCGGTGACAACAGGCTTGACTACGACGAGCAGCGTGGCGGCGTGGCCCGACGGCTGGACGACTACCGGCGGGAGCCGTTCGCCCCGTCCGGGATCTTCTTCAGCCCGCCGCAGCCGGCCGACATTCGCGACCGCCGGCTGGGTCTGAGCAAACTGCGCTGGGACGACCCGTATGTGCAGCAGACCCTGGCGGCCCAGGACGCCTGGTTCACCTGGCGGGCGCAGTCGGCATGGAGCGCGGCGTGGGCCGGTCAGGCGACCCGCTGGGGCCGCACCTTCGAACGGGTACGCCAGCAACTCGGCGCGGTCACGGCCGCGTTTGATGATCATGCGCAGAACGAACCGGGGATGTTTGCCAAGCGCAGCGCCGAGCTTTACCGCAACCGGGTCGGTGTGACCTACCTGCTGCCCCCGGTCGACATGGAGACCTTCTACCGGACGGTGCTCGAGCGGTTTGTCCGCCGTGACCACGGCCGCAACACCGCGACCGAGGCGGACGTGGTCACGGCGCTGCTCGGCGCCGACGGCTGGCGTCCAGCCTGGGCCGCGGCGATCGACCGTAGCCCGACGGCGGCTGTGGCGATCGTCCGGGAGCGTCTCAAGCAGGAGGTCAAGCGGCTGTTCACGCAGGAGACCAACGCCGGTGCGGACGCCCTCCTGCCGACGATGGCGAGTCTGCTCGCCGGTGCGGCGCGGCGTGAGGCGCTGATTGCTGTCAGCGATGAAGTCCGCCAGTTCCAGGCGAAGATCCACGGTCTGGTTCCGGCGAACTTCACCCCGCAGGGATCGGGCGCGCTGAAGGTGCTCATCTCCTACCCGGCGGGCGGCGCCGACCCGACGATCGAACGGTTCCTGCGGGAACAGATCCGTCTTCCCCGGGAACCCGACATGGTGGTCGAGTTCCGGCCGATCCACGCCGAGTCGATCGCGGTGGTGCTGTTCCGGACGTCCATGAGCATCACCGAGGTCCCCGAGCTGCGGGAGATCCTGCACCACTGGTCCGACGCCCTGGTCGACGAGCAGCCGCACGATTTCCTGAAATGGCGCCAGCGGGTCGGTTACGACTACGGCTGGCTGGCCACCACCGAGGAGCACCGGGTCCGCATTCTGCATCATCTGCTGTGCGCGATGTGGAACGGCAACGTCCGTACCCGGGGTGGTGAGCGTGACTCGCCGGCGCAGGTACGCGTTCAGCTCGCCGACGACGACGAGCACATGGTGTCGATGACCCTGTCGCTGGCGCCGTTCGAGCCGGCGTCCTCGTGGGGAAGTCTATTGCGCGCGTATGAGGACTGGACCCTCGCCGACGACGAGCAGATCAGGCGTGATTTCTGCGAGCAGCTCATGCGGACCCTGCCCGAGGGCCTGTCCGGTCGGACGAAGCAGCCGAGTGAGCTTTTCCTACGGATGCTCACCCTCGCCAGGGAGCAGGCCACGCTGCTCGACAACATGCGCCGAACCCTGCCGTCGGGAAGCCGGGGCTGGGCGGGTCAACTCTACGACTTCTGGACGAAGACCTTCGACACGGCCATGGAGATGCCGTTCGAGAACGTCTCGCTGCGTGCCCGTACCAACCTCGTCGAGCTGTACGAGTTGGTTGTACGCCGGCCGCGTGGCGCCGGCCCGGTGCCCGCACGCGCAGGGTCCGACCGTCCGGAGTACGGCCGCACCGGGCCCGGACCGGAAGAGGATTCTCGGGACGACCAGCACTGGCAGGACGATGTGGATCACGTAAAGGGGGGCTGGGACACCCCTCCCGATGGCGCCGGCGCGGGCGCAGGTGGCCGCCGCGGGCGTGGTCATCCTGACCCGGCACCTGACCCGGAACCCGGGTACGGCCGGAGCCGGAACGATTATCAGCGGGACAACAACCACGACGGCCGGCGGGCGATCGAACTCCACAAGGATGTCGGCGGCAGGTCCGCCCGCGGTGGAGCCGGAAGTCCCGGGGACGATCGCGAGGCCGGTGACTATGGTGCGCTCGACCACCGGTCGGAGAATCGGACTGACAGTTTTCAGGCTGATAGTTATCCGATTGACGATTATTCAGCGGACGATGAGAGCTGGTCGTGACCGAGTCGACCCTGAGTAGAGCCGCGCCGACGGTCGTCGAAATCGATCTCCGTACTCGCTATGCGGAGATCATGATGGTCGAGCGGTTCTCCGACATTCAGCGGGCATTCGTGCGGGATCTGGGCGTGGCGGAGAGCGATCCCGGGCGGGTGCTGCTGATCGACGATTCCCGTCTGCTCGTCGAACACGCCCCGGGTCTTGAACGGATCATCACCGCCCGATCGGTGAATCAGGTCGTCTGCCTGATTGTCGGCCCGCCCAACTCCGAGCGCGGCGGCTCGACCGACGGAGGCGATCATAATGATCAGGCATCCCCGGACGGCCGTGGCTATGCCGACCACAGTGATGAGACAGATCTGGATCCCGACTACGACGAGTTCGACTACGACGATTTCGGCGGTGGCGAGGCCAGCGTCGGCCATCGCGACACCGATGCGCACGCCGGGAGCCGTGAAGGCTACGCAGCCCGGCCGGGCCGAGGCGAGGCGGCCGCTGGCCGGGCGTGGGCGGATCGTTCGGCCGGCACGGCTCATACGGCTCACACGACTCCCGGCTCCACCGGCGCGGACCGGGGCCGGCACGGGAGCCGTCCCGGGCGGGGAAGCGCCGGCTCCGCTGCCACCACCACAGCCACCACTGCTGCCGCCGCCGCTGCCGGTACTTCCCGGGCGGGCGACTCCGGTTCGCGTGCCGGTTCGCGGCTCGATCCGGCCCGGCTCGCGCTGGTCAAGCCGTTCGTCCTCCGCGCGCCGGTGGCCACGCTGTGGGTGAGTGACGCCCGGGGGGTCGGCTGGGGCATGGGGCAGACCCAGCCGCAGTCCCTGCCCTCGCTCCTGGACGACCCCGACGACGCACCGGCGCTCGCAGCCTTGCGGGACGCCCTGTGCCAGCACGAGGTGTTCGACGCGGTCGCCGAAAGGGTCGGTTCCATGGCGGACGCGACCGCCGCGCCCGGTCTGCGTGCGGTGGCCGGCAGGGTTGAGGACGGCGTGCTCTCCGACGCCCAGTTACGGGCGCTTGACCGGCTGCTCGCCCCGAACCCGGAACCAGGCGAGGAGGGTGAGCCACCCCCGGAGCTCCTCACCGGACCGTTGCCGTTGCTGCTCGGGATGGCCGACCGGCGCGCCGACGCCGTACTGCGGCCCGACGGCCTGATCGACTCATTGCTGCGGGAGTGTGCAGGCCGGATCGCGGACGCTGACGCCGCAGTGACGAGCATGCGTGGCTGGCGGGTGCTGTTCAGCGGCCATCAGCCGGGGATGGTTGTCTGGTCCGCGATGCGACAGGCTGCGGCCCGGCTCGCCGAGTTGCGGGAGAACCTGCGGATCGAGTTCATCGAGATCGACGGCAGCCGTGGGCTCGACCAGACGCGGCGTAACCATCTGGAAGAGCTGGGCGTGGTGACCCGGGGACCCACCGACATCGTGCCCCGGACCGTGGTCGACAGCCTGCGGGTTCTCACCGACAACGCCCTGGACGCGGGTCATTCTGTCGTCGAGGCGTCCCAGTGGCTGTCCGGGATCGCGCGCCGGCTGTACCCGCGGGGGAGCCGGGAATACATCGACGACCTGGATCGGATCTGTCCGGACAGCGTCCTCGACAACCTTGACAACCCGGGCACGCTGCGGTTGAACCTCGCCTCGCCACGGGTGCTCGTCCCGGTGGCCCTGTTCTGCTTTCTGGCGGCGCTGTGGTCGCCGCTCGACGGTGTCGCCGGAGCCGTCGTCAGCGTCGTTCCGGCGTTGACGATCGTTGTCGTCGTCGTTCTGGGTGCCTGGCTGCTGATGAACGCCCGCCAGGTCAGCCCGGACGAAGCGGGTGCGCTGGACCTCGTCGCGCTGGTGCTGGTCGCCCTGGCCGCGGCCGGTGGGGGGTGGTATCTGCAGTGGTCTGGCAGGTTGAACCTGCCCGGGTCGGTCCAGACGGGGCTTGCGGCACTCGGGTTGGTCGGGCTGCTGCTGTGGCCGCTGTGGGCGTGGGTGTCCGCGGCGAAACGCTGGCAGCCACAGCTCGGCACGGCCGGTGTGGTGGTCGAGGAGCTCCGCAGGTTGGTCTGCCGGGTGGCACTGTACGAATGGGCGCTCGCCGACAGTCGGCGGGAGGCGCACGACATCACCAACGCGCTGACCGGCGCGCTGCTCGACATGCAGACGAAGTTGACCGATCACGCCATGCTGCTGCGTGACCATCATCCCATCGGTGACCAGCCGGGCGGGGTGCCCGGCATCGACGTCGAGGTCGCCACCCTGCTGCGCGACCAGCGAGGTGAGATTGCCAGAGTCGTCCAGGAGGATCTGGTTGATCTGATCCAGACCGTGCTCCGGCGCTGCTGGAAGGATCTTGAACGGGGTGCGTCGGACGCGCTGGCAAACTACGTGTCCATCGAGTCCGGGCAGCTGCTGGAGGTCTACTCCGAACATCTGGCCCGCCGGGGTGTGCATGAGGCTCCGCCGTTCGCCCGGTCGGGAGAGCGGCGCGCGGCGCTCGTCGACGCGGTGTGGACCGAGTCGCGCCGGGTCGCCGACGTGCTGCGGGCCACCAAGCTCGACGCGGGCATCCAGCAGCTGTGCGGGCCGGAGGAGCTGAGTTACCTCGACGTCGCACCGGAACGCGCGGACCTGATCCGTTTCGCGCCGCGGGCGGCCAAGGCGCTGTTCGCCCGCGGCCCCACCCGCCTGGGGTCGGGGCTGGGTGGCGGCCCTGATATTCCCCATCCTGGTGCTGATCTGGTCTGGACGGCCGGCGGCCAGGTCGCCGGCGTGCTGCGCCTGGTCCGGTTGCGCTCCGGTGTGGTCGAGACGCCTGTGGAGGGCCGGCTGTGACGCATCCCGATTGGAGGCCGCCGGAGGCTTCGGACGACCCACCGGAGGCCTCGCCCGGCGCTGGTGCCCCGTCCGGCTCGCCCGGCGGACGCCGGCCCGGCCGGGCCGAGTCGGCTGGTGCTGACGGCCGCGGCACCAACGGTTCGTCACCGGGTGGGTCCGGTGCCACCGGTGGCCCGTACAAGGAGTCGCCGCAGGGCCGCGCCGACGCGCTGACCGAACTCAGCTACGTCACGACTTACGGCGAGCGGGAGGAGCTTCGGATCCGGCTCGGGGAATGGGAGGAGCCCAGCCAGCGCCGGCCGGGCGCCGTCCGCCCGCCTTCCCGGTCCGCGCCGTACCGCCGGCGCCGGCTGACCAACCCGGATTCCAATCTGGATTTCGTCCAGAAGATACTGCCGAGAGATCAGGTGACCGCGGACAACTGCGACCTCATCGACAACGAGATTCAGATCGGCCTGCATCTGCTGCGCACGATCGGCGAGGCCCGTTATCCGGCGGAGCTGTCGAGGTTGGTCGGCTATGACGCGGATGCTGAGGAGCCGTTCATCCTGCTCCACGAGCGAGGTGAGCCCGCCGGCCGGTTCAGCAGGAAGATGTCGGCGATGAAGTACGAAAGCTTCCAGGCCAGCCTGTTTCGGGCGCTGAGCATTCTGGAGGCCGCCAAGGTCGTGCACCGCAACCTCACCCCGGGGACGGTCCGCTGGAACGACCCGCGGGTGCAGATCACTGACTTCCAGCACGCCCGGCTGACCGGTGAGCCGGCCGGCCCGGCTCCGTCACCGCGCTGGGCCGCGCCCGAGGCGCGCCACGGCGGTGTCCCCGCGGATCCGGCCGCGGACCTCTGGAGCGCCGGACTGGTGATCGTCCAGGTGGTGGGGGGACCGCTCCCGCCCGGGATGACAGGGCCGTCCGACCTGCGCGCCGTCGGTGGCGGTCTGGACCGGACCCTGCAGGGCATCTTCGAACCAACCCCTGCGGGCCGACCGCTGATCGAGCTGTTCATGCGGGACCTGCGCGCCGAACAGGACTTCGTGCCCGTCGACGCCTACCCCGAACCGGTCACGGCGGATCCTCGTTTCCTGGAGGGGCGCCGGCGGTTCGCCGAACTGTCCAGGAGTAAGAGCCGGACCGCTCCGACCTTCGACCCTTATTCTGGTGACCACTCATGACCACGGATGACGGCGGGTTCCGCTCCCCCAGACGTACGGTTCGCTGCCCGATCTGCCTGAACGAGTTCGTCTGGGAGGAGGTGCGCCAGCTGTATGAGCGGGTCGACACCCCGGTGGCCGCGGAGCGGTACCGCCCGTTGGAGATCCCGGCGACCACGTCGGCCATCAAGCGCCGGGATCGCGAGCTCGACGCGTGGAAACGCTGCCCGGACAACGACGGTGAACTGACGGCCAACGACGGCTCCAAGATCGAACATTATCTCCCGGCGGCCTACGCGAAGTACGGCCGCCCGCTGGTCATCGGCTTTGTCGGTTTCGCCGAGAGCGGTAAGTCCCACCTGCTCGCCTCGATGGTCGGTGAGATCGAGTACGGCCGGCTGGAGACACTGGGTCTGGGGGTGGACCCGGTGGACGCGGGCGTCCACGAAAACTATCTCA
The DNA here is from genome assembly GCF_963555885.1 of Protofrankia sp. Cr2. NCBI lineage: Bacteria > Bacillati > Actinomycetota > Actinomycetes > Frankiales > Frankiaceae > Protofrankia > Protofrankia sp. Cr2. Next base: position 18,306 of record NZ_CAUVXG010000029.1, on the reverse strand, counting down.
GCGAGTTCGTCGACCCGTTGTTCAACGATGGGGAGGCGATTCAGAGCGACGGGATCGGCGAGTCGGCGAGTGGCGCCGAGTTCAAGGACGCGTTTCTGCTCTCCAACCCCGAGCTGGGTGTGACCCGTGCGGTGACGTTCTTCGACATCTCGGGGGAGATTCTTGCGGAGAAAAGCCCCTACACACAATTCATCCTGGCAATGGATGCACTGATTTTTGTAGTCGATCCGTATGTCGCGATCAAGGATCCGGCCGACGGCTCAACCGGATGGAACCGGCCACTGCGGCGTGACCGGGCGTTCGCCACTGTTCTGCATCGCTTCCGTGACCAGGAGGGCGCGCGGGAAAAACCGGTCGCCATCGCAATTACCAAATGTGATCGATGGAGGTTCGAACAGCCGGTCTCGTCCTGGCTGCGCAGGGACGGCCTGAGCTCATACCGGTCGGCCCGGCAGCCCGACCTGGCCACGATCTGGGAGGAGAGCGCCGACGCCTTCGCCTTCCTCCACCAGAACCATGCACAGGCGTGGCTGCGACCTTATTCGGTATTCTCCAGGGCGACGCTGCATTTCGTCTCAGCGACCGGTTCGGAGGCCGTCGAGCCGCTGTCGCCCCGGAATGGGGACGTGAACGCATCCGCTGTCGGCGTCAAGAGATACTCCCGGGGAGTCCGACCCAAGCGGGTGCTCGATCCGCTGGCGGCGATCCTGGCCATGAGTGGGATGCTGGGTGACGAGGCCCGTGCCGTCGGTGGCGATTTTGAGCGGCCGGGACAGGGCGGAGCCCGGTGATGTCCGGATCGAATGTATCCGATCCGGACATGCCAGCCTCCATTGCCGTCGACTATCTGGTCTACCGGTACGACCCGCCGCGGCGTGGTGGCGGTCTTTCCGGTTTTACTCCGGCGGAATCCAACCTGCCACCGCCCGAACGCGAGTGGTGGCACAAATCCTACCGCCACTGGTGGGAACCGAGGGGTACCGACATCAGGTGGGGGCCGAGCGTCTGCTATTTGATCGCTCAGGATCTGAACCGCAGAGACCGGGCGATACTTTGTTACCGTACCGCCGGCAGCAGCGTGGCACGAAAGGGTACCGTCAGTTTCCTGCTGATCGGTTCGCCGGACGAGCTCACGGCCGCTGTAGCCTTGGCGCTGGCCGACTGGAGCTGGGCAGAGGGCACGCCTTTCGACCCGGCGACCAAGCCTAATCAGCATTGGTACGTGACCGCAGGTGCCCGGCAGCGGGTGCCGCTGAAAGCCCCCTATGTTGTTCCGGCGGTTGGCGACGACGACTACGAAATCTTTCTGGAGCGGATCGTCGTCGATTTCCTGGAAAAGCCTGACAGTGCTCAACGTGCCCATCACCTACTTGTACCGGGAGTCGGGCCGGGCAAGGCGGTCCAGCTGCTGCAGAATGTGCTGGCGGCACTGGACAACAATCGCTGCGGCGCCCTCGTCAGGCGTTTTTCCTTTTCGGCTTCGCAGAAAGACAACATACCCGCAGATACGGCGCCACGGGTGGTATTCGCGACTCAAAAGTTCACCTGGCAGGGTGGGGGTCTGACCATCCTCGACGGCCGGCCTCCGCATCCGCATCAAATATACACCGACGCCGCTCGCCTTCTTGTGAAGGTTTCCCGCCGAGCCGATCGCCATATGTTCGACGAGATCGTGCGGGAAGCGTTCAATCCGGCGGATCCCCTCGGGTGGTGCGAGTGGCTGACAGAAAATTCCGGCCTACTGGAATGGCTTGGCTCGCCGGAAGGGCCTGCTGTCCCGCGCTCCGCCACGTTCCCCGTGCTGCCGCCGGCCCCGACCGAAATGCCGGCCGGCGTGGTATCAACCCCACCTCCGGTCCCGTCCCCGGCCGGAATACCCGCAGGCCCGGGGCAGACCCCGCATCCCCCGCCTATCAGGGAGCATGTGATCGCCGTGTATGGAACGGGGATCCAATGGGTACAGGACGAGGCGGATACCGGGATCGCGGTCGTCAACATTCTTGTCGACATGATTCGTGATATGGCCTGGTTGACGAGTATCCATGTAATCGGACTACGGGCGGTCAGCCAGCTCAAATTCGCCCCGGATCAGGATTTCGTTCCCTCGACATTCGGTTCTCTTCACCGTCCCGATGGTGTTGATGTTCAACTGTCGAAACGTGTTATGGAGGTCGTTGACCGGACGTTCGTCACGATATTCAAGGGACGATCCGACGTCATCAGCGAACTGCTCGGAGCGGTGAATGCCGCAGCGGCTACGGTTGATTCAAGCTATGTGAGGCCTCCCGCGGAGGCAGCCGAGCTGACCGCGGCGGTCCAAGACCTTCGGGGCCATCTGACGCGGCAGCAAGAGGAGTTGAAAGACGCTGCGGCCAGGGAAGTGCGCGAGCTGTGCGAGAGTCAGCTTCTGGGGAGCATCGGGGAGGTATTGGAACGGATTAGTTCGGCGGAACCGTCGTCTTCCGATATAATCGGCTTTCTTGTCGAAATGATCCGGCTCGGCGGTGGGCTGACCGGCCCGCACGTCGCCACCTTGCATTGGATATGTCTTCGCCGCATCCGCGACAGTCCGTTCCCGATACCCTCCGTTGTCGCGGATGACGACGGCGTGCGCGACCTCCTCTTTGCCGAGGTCGGGAGACGCCGTGGCAGAAATGTCGTCAATCAGCAGAACCGTGCGTTCCAGGATGTGCTTCGAACCGAGTGTGGCAGGCGGGTCCGATACGGTCGGGAAATTGTTCAAAGGGTAATTTCTGATGTCACTGTCGTTGGTCGGCAGGACCGGGAGATCATAGAAATCCTGGTCGCGGGGATTTACCGGCTGGTTAGCGAGTCGGTCAATCCGGAGATCTCGCAGGAACTCGAGGAACTGCGTAGACAAGCGCACCAGGCATTCGACCGTGCTCGTGCCGCGGTCACGGAGCGCCCAACGGAACGTCCGCCTGCCGTAAAGCCGGCCCAGTTCGAGGGGCCTGGAAACGCCGTTGTCGTGGCAGGACGGCCCTATCCTGATTCGGCGCCTTCCGCCCAGTCACCGCAGAGTTGGCGGCAAAACGCTTATGACAGGGAACCCGGACCGGCCGCGAGGTCGGGATGGACCAGCAACCGTGGAGAGGACGCCCGCAGCGGTCGGGAACAGGGTGCCGAGGCTTCCGCGACCGATGTGACGCCTCCTGGTCGACGCCGGAGGGTGGATTTTTCGAATCCGCTCCGTGTCATCGTTATTGCTTTTATTATAATTGTTGTCATCGTGTCTTTTATATTACTGACGGTCGGCCGGAGCGGCGGAGGGGGTCGTATTCCGGTGACCGGGGTCGATGGCAGCAGCTTCAAGAAGGTTGTCTTCAATGATGGGGTGTGGCAAGCGCCGGATGTTCCAGCTGTCTTCGCCGACGCCGTGGTAGACGCGGCCCAAGCGCAGTCACTGCCAAAAGAAATCAGACTGACCGTTTCCAAGGACCTGCAGCATAAAGCTGCCGAGGCGCTCGACCATACCGGCCGCAATGGTTCGGTTGTGGTCATCGACCCGAGGGACGGCGGGGTGCGGGCGATCGCCACGCACGGTCAGGCCGCTGGCAATGCGAATCTCGCTACCGGCGTGTCGGCGGACCCTGGCGAGATCGTTGCACTCCTCAGCGCCGCCGCCATGGACAAGAACGGACTCGTCGGACTTCACGCGGACGCGACCGAAGCGTTGGGCTGCAAGGATTTTTCGACGATAGTAAGAAATTCCTGCGCGGGAAGTTTCAAGGCGTTACAGGCCCAGCTCGGTGCGCGTTTTCTGCCACGGGCACAGGCAATCGCCTGTGATCTGGGGTTCGACGGAATCAGCCATCCGGTGAACGGCGTGCAGATCGTGGCATCGTCGATACTGCCGGGGGAGGGCTGCGGAGGTACCCCGGCGGTTGCTGCTGACGCTCCGATCCGGGTCACGCCCTTTCAGATGGCGGTGGCGGTGTCCGCGTTGGCTGCTGGGAGCAGCGGCAGGCCAGCGCCCTGCCCCCATTTCATCGAAGTGTCTCCGGCTAGCTGTGCGATCCGGATCGGCGACGTAACGTTGACCGTGGATGTAGTACAGGCGATACGAGATGCGATGGCGGCAGGAAACCCCGATATCGCGCTGATGACCAGTTGGTCTGCCGGTGACGCCGGCTTCACCGGATGGGCGGTCGGCTTCGCTCCGGCTCAGAAACCGACGGTTGCGGTCGCCGTGTACATCGAAGACAGGTCCGGGACGGACGCGACCCCGGTTCTGCAGGCCGCGACCGGAGCCGCAAAGACGCTTCTCGGCAGCGCCGGCTGAGAAACCGCCGCTCGTTTCCCCACGGCCGTGCCGCCTCAGGTTTTGGATTGGGGATGTGTTCATGTGATGACGGCCCCGTGGGGAACGCGGGGTAGCCGGGTTGCTGGGCGTGTGGCTGGGCTCCTAGCGGGGGGTGGTGTCGGTGACCAGGTCGCCGACGACGATGGTGGTGTCGTCGCGGGCACCGGCCATCATGGCGGCGTCCACGAGCGCGTCCGCGGCCCGTTCGGGGCTCATGGTGCCGAGCTCCATCAACAGGCCGTCCAGTTGCTCGGGCTTCATGACCTTGGTGATGCCGTCGCTGGCGAGGACGACCCGGTCGCCGGCCCGCACCGGCTCCTCCAGCAGATCCAGCTCGACCTCTTCGTTGAGCCCGATCGCGTTCAGCAGCGGCCCGTTTTTGATGGCGTGCGGGGTCGTGAGCTGGCGGGGCCGGCCGCGTCCGGGCTGTAGCCAGACGGTGCTGTCTCCGACGTGCGCCACGAAGAGGGTCTCGCCCGTGTCGTGCTGCCGGCCGAGGACGACCACGTCCAGGGTGCAGGCCATTCCGTGCCAGGACGGCTCCTGCAACGGCTTTTCCCGGACCGTCCGGTTGGCCCGGTCGAGGGCCCCCCGCAGACCGTCGCGGGGGTCGGCGGCGTACTGCGGGCGGAAGCTCGCCACGGTCGTCACAGCCAGGGTGGACGCGATCTGGCCGGCCGCTTCGCCACCGACTCCGTCGGCCACCGCGAGCAGGCCGTCGAGGACGACGAAGGCGTCCTCATTGGGGCCGCCGCGCTTGCCCCGGCGGGTCCGCCCAGCGGCGGCCAACCGCAATGTAGGCGAGGTGGAGACGTCCGGTTCGTCCGCGACCAGCGGAACGGTCGGGACCGGCGCAACCATCGGGGACAGCGGGGGAATCGTCTGATCCGGCGCCATCGTCGCGGCGGGGTCCTCCCCCCACGCGTCGCCGAGACCGCCAGCGCCACGGTTGTCCGGGTAGGTGCCGCTCCTGCGGGTAGCCGCCGCATCGTCGAACCCGAAGCGATCCCGGCCACCGGGCGCGCCTTGTGTCACGGTGCCAGCGTACGGGTCGCCACCACCGAAGTTGCGCTCGCGAGGCGGCTCACGGCCGGATGTCGCGGATGGGGGCGGGCTGACCGGTGGGGGCGTCCACCCCGTCGCGTCTTTTTCCCGGGTCTGTCTGGCGCCGGCCACCGCCGTGTTGACTGACGTCGCCGTGTTGACTGACGTTGCCGCGTTGGTTGACGTTGCCGCGTTGGTTGACGTTGCCGCGTTGGTTGACGTTGCCGCGTCGAGATCCCGATGCCCGGCATCGTGCGTGGACGGTGTCGACCAGACATCGGGCTGCTCGCCGCCGGGTACCGTCGTGAAAGCGGTCGTCGGCGGTTCGCCGGCCGGTGGCGGTATGGGCGTGGTGGGGATCGCCGCAGTCCTCGACGATGCCGATGGACCCAGGTTGCCGGGGCGGGCAGGGTTGCCGGAGCCGGCGGAACTCACGGAACCATCCGGTCCCCTCGGTGTGGCTGATCTCGAGGTACGGGTCGCACCGGCCGGGCGCGCGGGGGCACGCCGCAGCAGCGCGAGGATCGTCCCGATGATCCCCGACCGCCGGCGCCGGCGTTGTCCCGACCGCGTGTTCCCGGTGGGTGTCGCCGGACGTGGCGGATCCGTCGGCCGTGGGCCGAATCCCGAGGCGCGGCTGGAGACGACGACGAAAAGAATCGCGCCGATCAGCAGCACCACGATCAATGTGATGGGTACCACCGAACTGTCCATGGCCTCCGTCCCCCACGTGTGGGTATTCCGATCACGCTAGCGGACGTCCGCGCTGACGTCCCCCGTACCCACTCAATGGCATCAATGCAGATGGGCCGACGGATGTGTCGCGACATCGACACAAGTGACCAGCAGGGCTTGACCAGCGCTGACAGGCCGTATCCGCGATGCATCGGATATGTGTCAGGCTGCCGCGTCATCGCTGCCGCGTCATCGCTGCCGCGGCGGACCCGTGGGCGCGGATGTCGTCTGTGGTCCGTGGGTGGCCTCGACCCCCGCTCAGACTCCGACCGATGCCCGGTCGCTGGAGCGCAGGGCGGTGCGGGCATGTTCGGCGAGGGCGGCCGCACCGGGATGCCCGGCGATCTCGATCGCGCCGCACAGAGTCAGGACATCGACCCTCGCGTTCTCCGACGCGACGCAACCAGCAAGGTCGATTGCCTGGTAGCCGAGGTCGACGGCCCGCGCCACCTCGCCGGCGTCGACCTGCGCCACACCCAGCCAGACCCGGTGATGAACCAGCTCCCGTGGGTACTCGCAGGCATCGAGTTCGTCGACGGACCGGCTCAGGTGCCCGATGGCGGCGGCGGCGTCACCGATGCACAACAGGGCCTTGCCGGCGTAGTACTCGATGGTCGGACGGGAACACCAGTACACGTAGTCCGGATCCTCGCTGGGTTCGGCCTGCTCGATCTGGGTGAACGCCTCGGCGATCTCGGCCCGCACGGCTCGGCTGTCGCCGACCTGAGCATGGGCGATGGCCAGCGAGCCTGCGAGCACCGCCTTCTCAGTCGCCGTGAGGGCGTCCCCGGCACCCGCGCGGGCCGCGCGCAGCATGGTGACCGCGTCGGCGGGGTCGCCGTAGCGCACCGCCTGCTCCGCCATGCAGCGCAGGATGTTGGCGCCGATGGCCCGGTCGCCGGCCTCGTGGGCGGTGCGCAGCGCCACCAGCCAGAACTGCTGGGCGATCTGATGACGGCCGCTGTCGAACGCGGCCCAGCCCGCCAGCCGGGCGAGTTCCGCGGCGACGGCGTAGAGCCGCGCACGCTGGTCCTGGCTGTATGCACCGGTGCGCAGCAGCCGGACGATCACCCGTAGCTCGGACACCGCGAGCCCGTGCACATCCTCACCGCCCAGGACGTCATCCATCCGCCGCAGGGCATCGACGCGGTCGGCGAAGCCTGCGACCAAGGCGTCGTTGACGTGCCGGCCGTTGAGTACCGCCACGGGCCGGACGGGAGCCGCGACGAGCCAGGAGTGAACGACCGCGCCGAGCGTCGCGCTGGTGAAGGTCAGGACCGCCGGCCGCTGGACCCGGCTGGTCACCTCGTCGAGCGCGGCGCCAAGCCCGTCGGGCGCCCACAGGCGCGCCAGCGTCCACGGCGGGGTGTCGGCGGTCAGTGTGGTTCCGTTGTGAACGAAACCGCTGCTGACAGCGGTGGCTGCCGTGCCACGACGGGAACGGCGGGCCCCAAGCTCCCGACTCGTTCGTGACCGCCCGAGCAGACTGCTGGGTTCTCTCACGCCCGGCCTCCTCAAATGGCCAGTCAGGAAATAGTCGCCGGCCCCGCGGCCATAGTCGTTGGTCCTGTTGTGATCACCGGTAGGTACCCGAGGTATTTCATGATGAACAACAAAACCACGCCGACGACCGCCGCAGGTGCAGCGTACGTCAGGCCCGCGGGCGGAACAAGTAGTGCAAGATTGCGACCGTGGTGTTGTTATATCCCAAACTACGCAAGAAACCCAACGGTCGATCGGGTGTTGAGATTCAAAAGGTCGATGGTTGTGGTTGTTCAACTTCGCAGTCTCCCTGTCGCGATGCTGTTCGGGCGGTGGCCTGCGGCGATAGCGACGGCGATAGCGAGGGCGATGGCAGCGGCGGCTGCGGTCGCGGTGACCAGCGCATTCGCGATCACGGGCCGGCCCGGCACGCCGGGAATCATCCTCGGCTGCCCCCTTGGCCCGATCTTTTCGGGACCGTCCCGAAGGCAGACTGCATTCGGTGATCCAATCTGGTGATCTTAGAGCGCCCGGCAATAGGGGCGTGGATGAAGGAGCGGGGCTGGGGTGCGTGCATCGCGGGGTGCGAGGGAGTCACCGGAGGCGTCGGGTGTCGACCGAACGAACCGGGTCGGCGAAATCGTCGGTGCACAATGCCGAACATCTCGGATGAAGGCATCGACCCATGTGATTATGGATCTTCTCGTGCGTCCGGAGGGCACGAGGGCCGCTAGAGAGAAGCTCCCGACCCTCCGTCCAGAGCCGGGAACCTCTCTCTAGCTCTGACGCTCGGCGGCCCCATGAGGTTGGCGCCAAAGTCGTCAGCGCTGAAAATCAGGGTCCGGAAGTCGATCCGGGCGGTCCGCTGAGAGATGTCGGGTGCTGGGTGCCAGGTGCCGCTGGAGCGCGGTCAGACGTCGACCGCGAGCCTGACCGCCGCCGAGAGCCGCCGCAGCAGTGCCGGCCCGAGCATTCCGATCTCGGTGATAAGCAGGTCGGACGGGATCGTCGTGATGTTGTCGCAGCTGGCGACGCTGTCGACCTTCAGGCCCTCGTCGGGGCCGACCGGGACCTCACTCGGGATGCCGCGGATCGTGCGGGTCACGGGGATGACGGTGACGTTCGTCAGGTACGGCAGCGCGGCGTCACGAGTGATGATGACGACCGGTCGCACACCGGTGGGTGGCGGCAGTCGGGCGACCCAGAGGGCGCCGCGACGCAGGGGTGGCTTCACCTGCTCCGTTCCAGATGATCGTGTTGTGCGTAATTGTGTAGCGCGTGCGGAGATTCCAGGTGATTATGGCCCAGGGGGTGGCCGAGCGATCAGGGTGTCTCTGACAGGCCGAAGTTGGCTGCCAGGCCCAGGTCGGCCAGGTCGTAGCCGCCGTCATCACCGAGGATCGTCGGTACCAGGTTCGCGGCGGCAGTAGAGAGGGCTCGTTCGTCGGACGTTCGTGGCTGCTGACAGTACCCGCGTGCATACGCCTCGGCGATCATGCGGTCTTCCTCCAGGCGCCGTTGCGTATGGAGGGCCGCACGGACGGCCTCGGCGCGCGAGTGGTAACGCCCTGACGACACCATCGTGTCGAGCGCGGCGACCTCGGCATCGTCCAGCCGGACGGCGATCTGTGGCATGCAATGAGGGTACCTCTTCGACTACCACCTTGGTATGCACGTTGTACACCAGGACGGGAGCCGCTCGCACACAGGCTCGGTCGCGCAGGTTCGGCGGCCTATTGCCGGGCGCTCTTATCGGCACACGGGGATGCCGCATTCGCGGGTCATCATCGTCCCGCCGGTGCGCGCCCCGGCGGCGATCAGCCCACGACGTACGGGGGAACGCGCGGGCCGTTCGTGTGCCCCACCGGGACGCGAACAGAAGGTAGCGAACTTCGTACCATAGGTGCAAGCCCTGTCTGTGCTCCCACGACAGGCGGCCGGCTGCCCGACGGGCCAGCCGGCCCGAGTCGTCAACAGGCCCAGCTGGGGATGGCCTCGCCGCTGCCGTGCGTATCCGTCGGGTTGCCAACCGTGTTGGCGTTGGCGTCGTGTGTGGTGGCCGCACCGGTTCTGACCAGCGTGAACGTGTCGAACGGGACGGGTGAGGGTCCGGCGCTGTCGTACACGGTCACGTGGATGCGGCTTGTTCCGCCCGGTTCGCCCGGATCCACCTCGAAGCCGGCGAACGCGTACGGGTGGTCCGGTGCGCGCAGCGCCAGCCATGGTGCCGGCTCGCGCACGTAGATCGAGCGAAGCCGCCTCGGGTCGGATTCCCGTGGTTCCACACCGACGATCACTCGACCGGCGGGCGGGTCGAACAGGTTGCCGGCCGACGGCGACGACGACCCGCCCGTCCCCAGGAGCATGTGTACCGTTCCACGCGAAGTGTCGATCACATCCGTCCGATGTGAGACCGGGCGCGGCGTGAGTACATCAGAACCGTCGACCGCGCCACGTAGCGGGTGCGTCCGTTCGTAGTGGTGTTCGTGTCCGCACAGGACGAGGTCCACCTCGAAGGCGTCGAACAGCGGCAGCCACTCCTGCCGGATGCCAAGGTCCGCGCCGTTGTGGTGCTCGGCGCTCGACACGGCGGTCTGGTGCATGCAGACAATGATCCAGTCGATGTCCGGGTCGGCTCGGGCGTCGCGCAGGGTTCGGGTGAGCCATGCCCGCTGCCGGCCGCCGCTGTAACCGCGGATATACACCATGCCGGCGTCCTGATAGCAGACATCGTCGTTCTGCAGAATGACGAAACGTACGTTCGATACGGTGAAGGCGTACCACAGGCCGGCGACATCCGGATCGGTGCCGGCGGCGATCGCACCCTCGGCGACCCGGGTGTCGACGGGCTCGCCGTCGTTGGGCTCGCTGTTGTCGGGCTCGCTGTTGTCGGGCAGCAGGAATCGGCTCTGATAGGCCGCCAGTCCGTGCGGCCCGTTCCCGCGCTCGACCTCGTGGTTGCCGGCGGCGGGCATCCACGGGCGGTGCCGGGCCGACGTACTGATCATGCTGAACCAGTCGGACCATGCCTGCAGCGGGTCGCTGCGCTGGTTCGCGTACGACAGATCGCCGGCAACCAGGGTGAAAAGTGGATCAATTCGTTCGATACCGGCCACGACGTGTCCAGACGCCGGGGTGCCGAGCGGGTCGTAGGCCGCGGATGTGCCCTGGTCGCCGAAGCAGGTGAAGGTGAACCTCGCCCGATCGGCGGGTGCCGTCCGCAGCGTCCCGTCCTCGACGTGGGCGATCCGGTCATGGCGGACCTCGTACCGGTACACGGAGTCCGGTTCGAGGTTCGTGAGCAGAGCATGGTGACTGATCACGTCCACACCGGTGACGGCGTCGGTGTACACCCGGGTGATGGCGGGTATTTCGCGATCGAGATCGCCAGGAGAGCCGCCGAACCGTACCCGGGGGTGGACCACCACGCCCGGCGTTGTCCACGACACGGCCATTGACCTGGCCGGCTCCGGCCCGAACGTCAGATGGATGTGTTCGACGGGAGTTTGCGCGCGCAAAGCCAACTGCTGTCCTCCATCCCGCGAGGCTCGGGGTCGTTAGAGCGACCGGCAGTAGGGCCGCGGCGACACGGGGAAGGGGCGGCCCCGCCACAGCGGAGCCGCCCCTTGCCGACGAGCTACATCACATCCCGGCCGGCGTGGCCGGGCGCTCTTACTCGGTGGACTTGGCTTACTCGGTGGACTTGGCCAGATCGATGGGAGGAGCGTCGGGCACCTGGTTCGGCTTGGGCTCACCGCGGAAGATGAACTTCGCGGTCTCCCCTTCGCCCTCCATGTCACCCACGACGATCTCGCCGGGCTTGAGCGTCCCGTACAGGATCTTCTCGGACAGGACGTCCTCGATCTCCCGTTGGATCGTCCGGCGCAGCGGCCGGGCGCCGAGCACCGGGTCATAGCCCTTCTTGGCCAGCAGCATCTTGGCCGCGGGCGTCAGCTCGAGGGCCATGTCCTTGTTCTTGAGCTGGATGTCCACCCGGGCCAGCATGAGGTCGACGATCTGGATGATCTCAGCCTCGGACAGCTGGTGGAAGACGATGATGTCGTCGATCCGGTTGAGGAACTCGGGCCGGAAGTGCTGCTTGAGCTCGTCCTGGACCCTCGCTTTCATCCGCTCGTAGTCGATGGCGCCCTGTCCGGTCGCGAACCCGATGCCGGGGCCCTTGGAGATGTCCCGGGTACCCAGGTTCGAGGTCATGATCAGAACAGTGTTCTTGAAGTCCACCAGCCGGCCCTGGGAGTCGGTCAGGCGACCGTCCTCCAGGATCTGCAGGAGGGTGTTGAACACATCCGGGTGGGCCTTCTCGACCTCGTCGAACAGGACGACCGAGAACGGCTTGCGCCGGACCCGCTCGGTGAGCTGGCCGCCCTCCTCGTACCCGACATAGCCGGGCGGGGATCCCACCAGCCGCGAGACCGTGTGCTTCTCCATGTACTCGCTCATGTCGAGCTGGATCAGCGAGTCCTCGTCGCCGAACAGGAACTCCGCCAGGGTCTTGGAGAGCTCGGTCTTACCGACACCCGAGGGGCCGGCGAAGATGAACGAGCCACCGGGACGCTTGGGGTCCTTCAGACCCGCGCGGGTACGCCGGATCGCCTGGGAGACCGCCTTGATCGCCTGCTGCTGGCCGATGACGCGGCGGTGCAGCTCGTCCTCCATGCGCAGAAGGCGGGCCGTCTCCTCCTCAGTGAGCTTGAACACGGGGATGCCGGTCCAGATCGCCAGTACCTCGGCGATCTCCTCGTCACCCACCTCGGCGACGACGTCCATGTCGCCGGCCTTCCATTCCTTCTCCCGCTTGGCCTTCTCTGCGAGCAGGGTCTTCTCCCGGTCACGCAGGGACGCGGCCTTCTCGAAGTCCTGCGCGTCGATCGCGGACTCCTTGTCCCGGCGGACACCCGCGATGCGCTCGTCGAATTCGCGCAGGTCCGGCGGCGCGGTCATCCGGCGGATGCGCATCCGCGAACCGGCCTCGTCGATGAGGTCGATCGCCTTGTCCGGCAGGAACCGGTCGGAGATGTAACGGTCCGCCAGGGATGCGGCCGCAACCAGGGCGCCGTCTGTGATCGACACGCGGTGGTGTGCCTCGTACCGGTCACGCAGGCCCTTGAGGATCTCGATGGTGTGCGCCACCGACGGCTCCGCGACCTGAATGGGCTGGAAGCGCCGTTCGAGCGCGGCGTCCTTCTCCAGGTGCTTGCGGTACTCGTCCAGGGTGGTGGCACCGATCGTCTGCAGCTCGCCACGCGCCAGCATCGGCTTGAGGATGGACGCGGCGTCGATCGCGCCCTCCGCGGCACCCGCGCCGACCAGGGTGTGCAGCTCGTCGATGAACAGGATGATGTCGCCGCGGGTACGGATCTCCTTGAGGACCTTCTTCAGGCGCTCTTCGAAGTCACCGCGGTAGCGGGAGCCCGCGACCAGCGCACCGAGGTCGAGGGTGTACAGCTGCTTGTCCTTGAGCGTCTCGGGCACCTCGCCCTTGACGATCGCCTGCGCCAGCCCCTCGACGACTGCGGTCTTACCGACACCGGGTTCGCCGATCAGCACCGGGTTGTTCTTGGTCCGGCGCGACAGCACCTGCATGACGCGCTCGATCTCCTTCTCGCGCCCGATCACCGGGTCGAGCTTGGATTCGCGCGCCGCAGCCGTGAGGTTGCGCCCGAACTGGTCGAGGACGAGCGAGGTCGACGGAGTGCCCTCCGACGGTGCGCCGGCGGTCGCGGGGTCGCCCTTGCCCTGGTATCCGCTCAGCAGCTGGATGACCTGCTGGCGAACCCGGTTGAGGTCGGCTCCGAGCTTGACCAGCACCTGCGCGGCCACGCCTTCGCCCTCGCGGATCAGTCCGAGCAGGATGTGCTCGGTTCCGATGTAGTTGTGGCCGAGCTGCAGGGCTTCCCGCAGGGACAACTCCAGCACCTTCTTGGCACGCGGAGTGAACGGGATGTGCCCACTCGGGGCCTGCTGGCCCTGCCCGATGATCTCCTCGACCTGTGACCGAACACCCTCGAGGGAGATACCGAGCGACTCAAGCGCCTTGGCGGCGACGCCCTCCCCCTCGTGGATCAGTCCGAGCAGGATGTGCTCGGTTCCGATGTAGTTGTGGTTGAGCATCCTGGCTTCTTCCTGAGCCAGGACGACGACCCGACGTGCCCGGTCGGTGAATCTCTCGAACATGTGCGCTCCTTCGAGCGGTGCGACCGACCACACGGCAGTCGGTATCCGCATGCTAGCTCCGCCGAGGCATGTCCCCACGCATCGAACGGAAACCTTCCCGCCGGCCCCGCCCTCTCCCTTGTGGACGGCGGACCGACTGAGGTAGCCGATCCACCAGCGAAGACGCCTGAGCCAACGGTGGCTGACCCGGACCGATTCCGTCCCGCTGTTCCGCCGAGAGCAGAACGAAATCTGATGGTTACCGTGCCTGCGAGCCCTCGCACCGGGAGACCGGGACGGCCCCGATCGTCGGTGGCGACCCGCCTGGGTCCATACCTCAACCGCCTGCCGATGGTCGCTGAAAGTAATATGTTGTGCGCTCCGGATCTATACCATTGCGCAGAGAATGAAAAATCTCACTCGATGTCTACGCTACAGTAGCCAATTGTATATGGCACCGAGCGGGGGGCAAGTGATGACCACCGGGTGGCCCCGCGGTGGCTCAGCAGGAAACACGAGCAAATCGGTCCTGGCGGCGGCGGCGTCATCCAACCGCCAACCCTTCGTCACCTTGTGTGTCTATCCACTCGCGCAGGCGCCGCTCGCGTTCCGAATCGGATGTGAATGGGCAGGTCGTGCAGTACTGGCCGCCCATCCGGTGGACGAGACAGCACGAACCCCGGCGCATCGCTGTCTGTCGCCGACCACGGTGGGTGAACTCGGACCATGTCGGGCGAGCGCGTATCGGCGGACAGGTCAGAGCGAAAAAGGTATCGGCCTCCATCCGGCCGATGTCGGGATCCCCGGTCATATCCGTATGTCTGGCGCAGCTCGCGCAACATCCCGTCCAGGCCGGCGCCGGTGAGCAGATCGGCGCGACGCAACCAGCCGGCGCTGCGTTCGGTGCGGCCGATCCGCGCCGCCTGCGGGGCGAGTACCGGCGCGATCGCCGCCAAGGTCGTTTTCAGGGGAACCTCCCGTTGTCGCGTCGTGATGCACACGCTCCTCATCCTCGGGGTCGCCGGCGACACGCAGGAGGGTCCCGTGGGAGGTTCACCAGTGACCACCGAGGGCCGAAGGGAACGCGGCCGCGACGATGTGACCAGATACATGAGGTGGACGGTTGAGTTTCCAGTCGGTCGTGCACGGCGAGCGCTACGTATTCGCCGATCTCGTGGAACTGTTCGCCAAGGCGGGCGAGGCGAAGGCCGGTGATCAACTGGCGGGGGTGGCCGCGTACTCCGCGGCCCAGCGGGTCGCGGCCCGACGGGCGCTCGCGGATGTCCGGCTCTCGGAAATCGTCGCGAATCCGTTGATCGAGGACGCCGTCACCGATCTGATCATCGGCGGCCACGACGAATTTCGGTTCGGTGCCGTCTGCGCCCTTACCGTCGGCGAGTTCCGCGAGCTGGTCCTGCGGCCGGAGTTTTCCCTGCATTGGAATGCTGGGTTAGCTGCGGGAATAACGCCCGAGATAGCGGCGGCGGTGGCTAAAATCATGACCGATCGGGATCTTGTTGTTGCCGCGAAACCACTGCGGACGGTCACCCGTTGTCGAAACTCAATGGGCGCGACCGGCGTGTTCGGTATCGGTTTCCAGCTGGACCAGTCGACTGATGACATCGAGACACTCCTTCTGTTGACATTGGACGGGCTGACCCTCGGCTGCGGTGACGCCGTCGTCGGTGTGGATCCGGGAAGCAGCTCGATCGGGCGGGTCGAGCGGATCCTGCATGGCCTCGCCGCGCTGGTCGGACAGCTCGGGGCGCCGGCGCAGACCTGCGTCCTCGGCAATCTCGCCACGCAGCTGGGCGCGATGGATGCGGGTGCTCCGGTCGATCTGCTGTTCGCCTCGGTCGCCGGGACGCAGCGGGCGAACCACGCGTTCGGAGTCACCCTGGACCTCCTTGCGCAAGCGCGGGAGGCGGTGCTCGAGCACCACCGGGAACGTGCCGCTGACTTCAGCGGCGACCAGGTGATGTACTTCGAGGCGGGGCAGGGAAATGCGCTGTCCGTCGAGGCACACCACGGGGTGGACCAACTCACGCTTTCCGCGCGTGCGTACGGTGTCGCTCGCGCTTTTGATCCGTTTCTGGTCAGCTCCGTAGTTGGATCCAGCGGCGGAGAATATCTGGTCGGTTCCCGGCAGATCATCCGGGCCGGGCTGGAGGACCATTTTGTCGGCAAGCTGCTCGGGCTCCCGATGGGTTGCGATATGTCCTACGTAGGCAACCGGCGCATCGGCGGCTCGTCTCCGGGCGAGTCGTACCGGGGCGAGGTCGACACCGGCCGGAACACCGGTGAGGACCTGCTGTTGCTGCTGGCCGCCGCGGGCAGTAACCATGTCACCGGAGTGACCCCCGAGGCGCCTGCCCTGCGTCACCAGGCGGTGCGTGCCTCCGCGAGCACGTGGGAGCCGGTGGCCGATGACGTCCAGGCGGGCCTGAACCGATCGTCGACCGCATTTCGTGACGTCATCGGGATGCGGGAGCTCTTCGGGTTGACGCCGGCCCCGGAATTCGCAGCCTGGGCGGCGCGGCGGGCCGTGCCACCCAGGGGACGGTTCGCCGCGCGCGACGGTCTGGACCTGCCGGCGCCGGCAGGACGGAGAAGAGACGCCTGGATGCCCGACGATGCCCTGAACAGGGCGTGGATGTGATCATTTCGTTCGGAGTCGACAGACGCCCAATAGGGTGTCCGTAGAGATATGGTGTCAGGAACACGTCATTGCTGCCCGCCGAAGCTTCGTCCGGTCTTCTGAGTACGAGAAGGGTGATCGCGGCCTCGATCTCGGCCGCTCGGCACGGCGGAAGCGCAAAGGAACCCCGACGGCGATCTTTGTGGTGCGGTTCATAGCATGTAAACAATGCACGATAATGCGAAGAAGGACGGCTACGCGGGGTAGTTTCCGCACGTCAGGTCATAACTGACGGTGAGATCGGCGGGTTTGGCGATCTGTTCGCCAGCGATGAAAACCCACCGATACGTGCGTGTCACATTTCGGCCGGCCCTTGCCTCGATCGACTCCTGGTACGTTCGCTGCACACCGGAACGATTTGCACCAT